>JAZSIL010000246.1:0-2138 GCA_045533785.1 Bacilli bacterium | reverse complement strand
GGTAGCAAAAGGTCTTGGAATCGCATTTGCAACGTTACACACCGCCCGAACACCCTCCCTTCCTTTGCTATATGTTCCCATTAGTAATGCCTACCAGCCTTGGGCTTCCCGCTTGTATTGGCGAAAAAGCCATTGTCTGACAAAAGACGAAATCATTTTTAATAAAGCACGACCTGATAACTATAAGATCATTAAAAAATATTAGCAAAATATGTTTAGGATATAACAAGAAGGAGTTATTATGAAAAAAATTATATTACTTTTATTTTTTCTTTGTACTTTAACTATATCTAGTTGTAAAAAATTTAATTCAGAGTTAAAAAAATATTATTATGATAATGCTGCAGAAATTGTACCTGTTTTTAAAGCTGCTTTTGGAGTTGATTCAGTTGAAACAAATTTCTATTCAAAAATATCTTTGAGAAAAAACGTGCTTTATGAAAAATGGAAGTGTTATGGCTTGGTTGAATTTATTTTTTCGTATAACAACCAACTATATGCTACAAATTTAGCCTTTGAATTTACAACAGAAGCTGATGCGAAGAGTTTTATGAATTTTACAAATGGAGTAGAAGGATTTCCATTATACAAAATGAGAGGAAATATTGTGTATATGGATTGCTCATTTATGTATTTTTTCTTTGATGATTATAAGATTGTTCAAGATTTGTATTTAGTCTCAAAAGATGAAACTACATTTATAGGGATTAAAGATAATGTTAAAACCGCAAAAATAGATGTTGTATTGCCTGATACCATTACTAGTATTACTGGGTTTGCTTTTAAACCAAGAAATGAAAATTCTAACTATATTGAAAAAATTAATAAACTAATATGTAATAAAAATTTAAAGTCTATCGGAATGAGTGCTTTATATACTTTTAATAAAATCGAAGAAATCATTTTAAACGATGGATTAGAAAATATTGGCCAAGGTGCTTTTGAGAATGGTAATAATTCTTATGTTGACATTGTTATTCCTTCAAGTGTTAAAAAAATAGCTAAGAATTCCTTTTTTAAATATAATATATTTGTAGATGCAAATGAAGGAACGCAATTATGGGATAATAAAATTGCAATATCTCAAAATTCAAATATTTATTTTAAAGAAGCATGGGAATATGATGAAAATAGATTACCTGTTTTAAAATTCAACAATAATGAATCATCTTTAGAATATTGTTATTATAATAATATTGAAAAGGTAAAACAAATATATCAAGCGTTAACTGATTCTCCTATCGTTACTACAAAATACTATAAAAAAGACGATTTAGCTTATACTGAATTTTATAAATATAATTGCGTAGCTAGTATATCTTTTCAATATTTAAAAGAAATACAATCTGTAAAAGAATACAGTGTTTGGGAGTTTTCTAATCCGTTAGATGCAACTGAATTTCTTGAATATATGAACAATAAAGCTGGTTTTAAAAAGTATAAACTAGAAAATTTAATTGTATATGAGGACATAGTTCCGATGTATTACCTACTTAATAATTATAAAGATGTTGATGATTATATGATTTTATCAAAAGATGAAAAGACATTTATTGGTATTAAAGAAGGTAGTGATGTTTATTATTTAAATATCGTATTACCTAATTCAGTCGAAAGCATCGCAGGTTATGCGTTTAAATCTATTTCTTTAAATAGTGCAAGTATTAGAGTAATTGATAGAATTGTATTTAGTGAAAATTTAAAAACAATTGGACCATATGCTTTTGATCGTATGTATATAAGTAAGCAAATAATATTAAATAATGGTTTAGAAAGTATTGCAGAAGGAGCTTTTAATTTAATAGATAAAAGTAGTTATGCAGATATTTTATTACCATTAACAGTAAAATATATTGGTGATAAAGCATTTAATTATTGTAATATTTTTGTTAATACTTCTAAAGATAATCCGCTATGGAATAGTGAATCATGCTTCAAAGAAGACATCCGTATTTACTATAAAGATGAGTGGAGAATTAATCAATCTGGTCAACTTATAGTCACAACGAAGAATGAATAAATATATTATAATATTTATATGTTTAAAATTATAAACATATGTATTTGTTAAAAATAAAATTTAAAAAAAGTTGAGTAAGCAGTTTTGCTTACTCTTTTAATTAGGAAAAAATTAAAAA
>JAZSIL010000270.1:0-7455 GCA_045533785.1 Bacilli bacterium | reverse complement strand
ATCAAGTAGAAAAGGTATGAAAAACGGTATTGAAATTAGAAGAGATGCAAAGGTTAACGTAATTCGAAATAACGTATACCGTTGAACACAAAGGCAAACAACATATAGTGTAAATATGATTGCACTTGATCATGGACAACCAAAATGTCTAAATTTAAAACAAATTTTAGAAGCATATGTAAAACATCAAGTAGAAGTTGTAACTAGAAGAACTGAATATGATTTAGAAAAAGCTAAAAATAGACTACATATCGTTGAAGGTTTATTAATTGCACTTGCCGATATTGATGAAGTAGTAGCAACAATTAAGAAATCTAAATCAACTGAAGAAGCAGTAAATCAATTAGTTGCTAAATTTATTTTAACTGATATTCAAGCAAAAGCTATTCTAGATATGAAACTTCAACGTTTGACAGGTCTAGAAATAGAAAAACTTCAACAAGAAGCTGCTGAACTTCGTGAATTAGTCGATTATTTAAACTCAATTTTAGCTGATCACAATAAGTTAATGGGTATTATAGTTGATGAATTAACTGAAGTTCAAAGAAAATTTGGTTCAGAAAGAAAGACTGAAATAGACTTAACAGAAGATTTAGATGTTGCAGATGAAGATTTAATCCCTGTTGAAGATGTAATTATTACAATTACTAATAGAGGTTATATCAAACGTCTTAGTGTAGATACTTATAAAGTACAAAAACGTGGTGGCAAGGGCATTACCGGTACTAAGATGCAAGAAGATGACTTTGTCGAAAAGATGATGTACACTTCAAGTCATGATAATATTATGTTCTTTACAAATTTTGGGCAAGTTTATAACTTAAGGGCTTATCAAATTCCTGCTCAAGGAAGATTCTCTAAGGGTCTGCCAATTGTAAACCTACTAAAATTTTCAGATGGAGAACGTTTAGCAGCAGTAATTAACGTAAAAACACTTGAAGATCCTGGATATTTAATCTTTGGTACTAAAAATGGTAACGTTAAGAAAACAGAAATTGCTAAATATAAAAACATTAGATCTACTGGTATTAGAGCACTTATCTTAAATGAAGGTGATGAACTAATTGCAGTTGAAAAGAGTGATGGTAATCAATCTGTTATTTTAGGTGCATCTAATGGTAAAGCAGTTAGATTTGACGAAGTTGAAGTAAGACCAACAAATAGAAGTGCTGCTGGTGTTAAAGCAATCAAGTTAGAAGATGGTGAAAGAGCTGTTGGTATGGCAGTTGTTCCAAACGATGAAGCTGAAATTATCGTATTAACTGAAAAAGGTTTTGGAAAACGTACAAAAGCTGCATCATTTAAAGTAAAAGGAAGAAACACTAAGGGTGTTAAATATATGAATATCACTGCTAAGAGCGGAAATCCTGTTGCTTTAAGTGTATGTAAACCAGAAGAAGATTTAGTTGTTGTTACAGATAAAGGTATGATTATAAGAATTGAACTTAAAAATATCTCTGTAATAGGTAGAGATACGCAAGGTGTTTGTATCATTAAACTAAATGAAGGCCATAAAGTTGCTTCAATTGTAGTAGTTCCATCTGCTGATATGACAAAAGAAGACGAAACAGAATAAAAAAATAAGACATTGTGTAACACAATGTCTTTTTGTTAACTAAAAACTAACTATTTAATAAATCTTTTAATTCGCCAAGCTCTTTAAAATTAGGTTCATGAGCAGGTTGAATTACTTTAAATTCATCTTTTTCATAACGAGGAATTATATGCATATGAAAATGCATTACCACTTGACCTGCAAGAACACCACTGTTATTTAATAAATTAACGTTTTCTACACCTAATTTTTCTTTTAATTTGTTAGAAACGTATACACATGCTTCCATTATTGCAGTACATTCTTCTTTATTTAGGTCAAAAATATTCTCAACATGGCGTTTTGGTATAACTAAAGTATGCCCTTTAGTAGTTTGAGAAATATCTAATATCGCAATACAATACTCATTTTCATAAATTTTAGATCCTGGAATTTCACCATTTAATATTTTACAAAATACACACATTTTTATCACCTCTAATAATTTTTATACTTTATTTTATCAACAAATATAAAAAAATAAAGTAAATGTGATAAAATAATTGCATAAATCATTGTTTAAAAGGAGATCGAAAATGAGCAAAAAGGTAATTTATGTTGGTCATAGAGGTACAAAACTAGGTGTTGGTGTAGAAAATACTAAAGAAGCATATTTAGAAGCTGCAAAACTTGGTTATAAAGCAATTGAAACTGATATTAGAGTAACACTTGATAAAGAATATATTTGTTGTCATGACGAAAATTTAATTAGACTTACAAGAAATAGTAGTAAAAAAACAACAATTAACGTTCAAGAGTGTCATTTTAGAGATATAAAAGATTTAGAACTTTCTGAAATTACAAATGGAGTAAAAAGAATAGGTAAAATCTGTACTTTTGATGAATATTTATCTATTTGTAAAGAGTATAATTGTATTCCTATTATTGAACTTAAATGGACAAATGGAATCTATTCTAGCAACGATAACTTTGAACATGCAAATTATTCTAATTTAGATGGTTTAGTTGAAAAAATTTATAATCATAATTTACAAGAAACTGCAGTTATTATGACTTCAATGATTGGATGTTTACTTTATGTTAAAGAAAAATACCCAAATATTAAGTTACAATGGTTATGTCACGCTTTAACAAAAGATTTTATGGAGTTTGTTGGTCAAAAAGGTATCGATTTAGATGTTCAATATTTAATGTTAGATGATGAAGTATTAGCAAATGCAAAAAAATATAATCAAATAATTAATATTTGGACTCTAGATGATGAGTCTTTATTAGATAAATACCTAGAAATGGGTGTTGATATGGTTACAACTAACTATATAGCCCCAAAAAATTAAAAAGCTTATCGTTTGATAAGCTTTTATTCTTTTTCAAAATTTAAATTATAATCAATTGTATCATCAAAAGTAATATATGATAAGTAAATAGTTAGTAACAAATAATTAGTTTTATTTTGAACGTCGTGTAAAATAATATGATCTCTTCCTGCTTCTACAATTTCTCCTCTAAAAATTTTTGATCCCCACTGGCTTCCCTCAAAACTCATATAAATAGTAGCTATTTTACCTTTATTAAGTCTTAAAATATTTTCAATATAAGATTGTTCATTATAAATTTGGTTAGGATTAACTCCTGTTTCTGGCGGTAACGGGTAAATTGGTGGTTGGGGATATATAAATGGGACACTTCCATATGGATTTTGATAAAAAGGTTGTTGATAATTAATCGTCATTTTTCCTCCTAATAACAATTTTCACTTTCTACAGGTGCGTAAAAACAGTGTGATTTGTAACGTCCGGAGTTCCATTGATTCCACCATTTAGCTCTACAATCGTCATTACCAGCATTATAAAACCATAATGCTTTTGTTGCTGGATAGAATTTTTCACCATAAATAACTCTTCTAGCAAGTTTTTTATCAACTTCACGTGGAGCTTGATAAAAATAAGAATATAAAGTAGCCTCAAAACCACCAGGACGCTGAAATACCATTTGTTCTATTGAAGTAATTTGTTTAAAATCTAGACAATTTGCTAAAACTCTATTAATTCCCACATTTCCTACCATTAACATACCAAGTTCTCCATCGGATTCGGCTTCTGCTCTCATAAGTCTTGCTAATAATTCTAACTCTTTTTTTGTATATTTAACAACACTCATTTCTAACACCTCAAGAAAAATATATTCAAGATAATTGAAAATAATACTAAAATAATTTAAAATATATAAAAAAATAATATTTTGAGGTATTTCTATATGGAAAAATGTGATCAAAATTGTAGTACATGTTCATCTAAATGTGTTAGCGGGTGTCCAATATGCAATGTACAAGGTAAAAATGTGCCCTTAATTACCGTTAAATCACTTATTAAAGATAAAAATTATTATCTAAATGATAATAATATATATATTTGTATTAACCGAAAATGCCCCGTAATTTATTATCAAGAGGAAAACCCTAAATATTTTATCAAAGATGATATAAAAACGCAAATTTGGTTCAAATCAAGCCTTAATGAGCAAATTATATGTTATTGTCACAACATAAAACTTATAGATATTGTTGAAATTGTAAAAAATAGTGAAGAAAAAGATTTAACAAAGGAAAAAATATTTGAAAAACTTAATGTAAAAGAGGAAAAAGATTGTTTATATCATAATCCATTAGGAGAGTCTTGCGATAAATTATTTAAAAACGCGATTGAATTTGCATATAAACAAAAAAATAACGAATAATTAGTTTTTTGTATTGAAAAACAATTAAAATATGATATAATTATTAAGAAGCGAGGTATTCAAATGAAAAAATATATATATTTAATGATTTGCTTAGTTGGAATTCTAAGCCTTTTTTGCAGCTGTAAGAAAAATTTATATACAGTTACAATTAATTATGAAAATGGAACACAAGAAGTTATTGAAAAAATAAAAAAAGATTCAGTAATTAAAGAACCTGCACATACTTTACATTATGAAGTTAAAGATATTAAATATTTTGATGAGCTAGGAAACGAATTTAGTTTTGAAAACAAAATAAATAATAATTTAACACTTCAAGCAATATATGTTTATAATGAATACGTAATAAATTTCTATGACTATGATAATAGCTTAATAGAAACTTATAAATTACCATATGGATCAAGTATAATTTTCCCAGAAAATCCAACAAGAGCACCTGAAGAAGGCTGTACATATATCTTTGAAGGATGGGGAACAACTGAAACAGTGGTAACAAAAGACTTAGATTTAACTGCACAATATAAAAAAGTATTAAATGAATACGTAATAAGTTTTTATAATTATGATAAATCATTAATAGAAACATACAAGTTGACACACGGATCAGAAATAATTTTCCCAGAAGACCCGACAAGACCTGGAGGAGAGGGCTATTCGTATGTTTTTAAAGATTGGGGACTAAAACAAACTATAGCAACAAAAGATTTAAATTTTACAGCGAGATTTATTAAAGTATATGATGAAATGACTGTAACGTTATTAAATGTTGATAATACGGTATACGAAATAGAAAAATGTGATTATGATAGTTACATTAATTCTTATGAAGAACCTGAATTTGAGAAAGATTCTAATAAATATTATCGTTTTTTAGGCTGGTATGATACAGAAACTGATGAATTATTTGATTTTGATATTGAAATAAAGAAGGATTATACATTATATCCTAAGTATGATATATATAATTATGAAGAAACAACATTAGAAAATGCGACAATTAGTTTTATTGGCGACAGCATTTCAACATTTTATAGTACAAATTCCAGTGTAAATAGTTTATATGGTGGTACAAATCAATTTTATTATCCAATATATTCTGCCACAGTAAAAACTGTAGATCTTACTTGGTGGCATCAAACATATACACAATTAGGTTTAAAACTAGGTGTTAATAATTCGTGGAGTGGATCTGCGGCTTATGGAAGTGGAGCTTCTGCTGGAATGAGCGAAAATAGATTAAAAACACTTGGTGATAATGGCACACCTAATATTGTTATTATATTCCTTGGAACAAATGATAACGTTAATGGACATACTGTTGTAAATTTAAAACTAGCATATGAAACTATGATTAATTATATTACGAAAAACTATGTAGATTTCTCAAATAATACTGCTAAAATTCCATATATTTACTTATTTACAAATGGATATGCAGGATATAGTAGTTATAATTATACCGAAGAAAGACGTTTAGAATATAATGCAATGTTTAAGGATCTAGCAAATTCATATGATAATGTTAGAATTTTTGATCTTGCTAAATACATTACAAAAGATAATTATAGTTCATATTTAGGAGATGCGTTACATTATAATGCTGATGGTATGAAACTTATTTCAAGTAAGCTAGTTGAAACTTTAAGAAATGATTTTTCGAAAACAAAAAAATTAAATAAACAAAGATCAAATAACATAAATGTTGTTTACTATTTAGAAAAAGAAGAAAAAAATTACTAAAAAAAATAGGAGGTATATATATGTTAATAGTTGGACTTGGCAATCCAGGGAAAGAATATGCAAATACTCATCACAATGTAGGCTTTATGTTTGTTGATGAAGTAGCAAAAAGTTACAATGTAACCTTTAAACTTGAGAAAAAATTTCAATGTTATATTGGAGAATTTATACAAAACGGAAAAAAACACTATTTAATGAAACCTGTAACATATATGAACCTTTCTGGACATGCAGTAAGATTATTTACTGATTATTATAATATTGAGAGTAAAGATATATTTGTTATTTATGATGATATGGATTTACCAATTGGAACAAGAAGAATTAGAAAAAGTGGTTCTGCTGGTGGACATAATGGTATGAAATCAATGATTAAAGAGGTAGGAACATCTAATTTATTAAGACTTCGCATAGGTATTGGAAGAAGTAAAGAAGCTTCCCATGATAAAGTAATTGATTTTGTGCTTTCTAATTTTTCTAAAGCTGAAATGAATGTTTTAAACGAAACATTAAATATTTCGGCTAATATAATTAATGATTTAATAAATCATGGAATTGATTATATAATGAATAATTATAATAAATAGGGGGAAATAATGAATATACTTAACTTTTTAGAAAAAAAAGCTAAATATATGAACATTATAAATAGTATATTAGAGTCAAAAGACAATCAAAATATATATGTAGGTAATGCTGCTTGTAATCTTTCTAGGATGCTAGCAGCAATTACTTATCTAAAAACAAACCAAAATATTGTTTATATTGCAGAAAACATATATGAAGCTTCTAAAGCATATGAAACATTTTGTGATTTATTAGATGAAGAAAGTGTTAGTTTCTTCCCACAAGAAGAATTTATTTCATCTGAACTAGTTGCAAGCAGTCTTACCTTTAGACTAGCAAGAATGTTAACATTGCATAATATTGTAGAAAATAATCCTAAATTAATCGTTACATGCACAGAAGGTGTAACAAAACATATGATGTCAAAGGAAAAAATAAAAGCTTCTACAATCAAATTACAAGTTGGAGATATAATTCCTTTAAAAAATCTAATAGAAAAATTGATTATAAGAGGTTATAAAAAGACATCAATTACTGAAGAATTAGGTACTTTTAGTGTAAGAGGAAGTATAGTAGATATATATCCTATTAATTCAGATGGTGTTTATCGTATAAATTTCTTTGATAATGAGATTGAAACTATAAAAAAAGTAAATATCGAAACACAAATGAGTGAAGGGAAAACAAATAATATATATATCTTTCCTCTTTATGATGTTTATTATGAAGAAAATGAAATATCTTTAATAGAAGAACGAATTTATCAGCTTCACCACGTCCATAAGTTTCATCTTCATCTACAAGGTCTCGTAACACCTTTGCGAATTCAATAAGTATATAATCACCTATAG
>JAZSIL010000015.1:0-13009 GCA_045533785.1 Bacilli bacterium | reverse complement strand
ATGATTGGTTTGTTTATTCTTGCTAATAGTTTAGATTACACGATTCCTGAAATAGAAACAATTGTTTTATATGATAAAGATAATAACCAATACTTAAGCTATAGTAATGGAAAGAAAAAATCTTATGTAAATTTAGAAAATATTAATCCTTATTTAATCAAAGCATTTATAAGTATTGAAGATAAAAGGTATTTTGATCATACTGGATTAGATTTTATTAGAATATGTAAAGCAGCAATGGTAGATATAATCTATGGTGAAGCAAAACAAGGTGCATCAACAATCACCCAGCAATACGCTAGGAATCTTTTTCTAACAATGGATAAAACA
Organism: Bacilli bacterium; assembly: GCA_045533785.1. GTDB lineage: Bacteria > Bacillota_I > Bacilli_A > ML615J-28 > CAG-313 > UBA1737. Next base: position 12,679 of record JAZSIL010000015.1, on the reverse strand, counting down.
TGGAAAAGAAAATTATCAGAAATGATGATTGCGATTAACTTAGAATCGAAATATTCTAAAGAAGAAATTTTAGAAGGCTATTTAAACTCCATTTATTTTGACCATGGTATATATGGTGTTGAAGATGCAGCATTATATTATTTTGATAAACCATCAAGCAATCTTACACTACTTGAAGCAGCTACTCTTGCCGCAATACCAAAAGGACCTACAATTTATTCACCTATTAAAAATCCAGAAAATAATCAAAACAGAAGAAATCTAATCTTAAAAGAAATGTTAGAAGATCAAGAAATCACTGAAATAGAATATCATAACGCTATAAATGAAAACTTAACCCTAATTGGCATCAATAAAATTAAAGAAGAAACAACTGCACCATATTTTCAAGATTATGTCTTAAATGAGTTAAAAGATATTCCCATTATTAAAGATTATGCATATAAAGGTTTAAAGGTTGAAACAACGCTTGATTTAAGTCTTAATAACTATATTACAAGTTCTATAACAAATAGAATAGATAACGACCTAGAAACTAGCATTGTAGTAATGAATCCTTCAACTGGAGAAGTTTTATCAATTATTGGTGGTACAAGTTATAAAGAAAGCTCCTATAATAGAGCTGTATCTGCTAAACGTCAACCAGCATCAACAATTAAACCATTTTTATATCTTACAGCTTTAGAAAATGGTTTTACTTCTTCTACTACTTTTACTAGTGAAAAAACAACCTTTTATATAAAAAAGGATTCATATACACCAAAAAACTTTAATGATTCATATCCTAATACTGAAATTAGTCTTGCATACGCAATGTCCGTAAGTGATAATATCTATGCTGTGAAAACACATCTATTCTTAGGTATGGAGAAACTAAAAAATACTCTAGAAGCGTTTGGTTTAAAAAATGTTCCCGAAATTCCTAGTCTTGCACTAGGTACAAGTGAAGTAACAAATATGGAATGGACTAGTTGTTATCAAGTACTAGCAAATGAAGGTAAAAAAATAGAACCTTATGTAATAAAGAAAATAACAACTATGGATGGTGAAGTTTTATATGAAAATAAAAGTTCAACCATAACTTGTGCCGATAGATCTGATGTATATATATTGAATGAACTTATGACTAATATTTTTGATACTAATATCATATACAACACACGACCTACAGGGGTTCAAATAGCAAGCAGGCTTTCTAATACATTTGCTGCAAAATCAGGTTCAACAGATACAGATAACTGGATGATTGGATATAATAAAGATTTATTAGTAAGTATATGGACGGGTTATGATGATAATAGACTTATTACAAAGAAAAGTGACAAACTAATTTGTAAATATCTATTTGCTGATATTGTAGAAGAATATTTTAAAAATAAAAACACCGCCTGGTATAAAAAACCAGATGATGTAATTAGCATAAAATTAAATCCAGTAACAGGATTTTACGGAAATTTTGATGAATATACCAAAGATTTATACTTTAAAAAGTCTAATATTCCTTGGTATTTAAGGTTAATACACGAAACTAGTGAAGATAATTTTTAAAAACACCTTTTAAAATATCAACACTAATACTAAAATTCATTCCCTCTATATTTTTAGAAGAGTCTACTAATTTCCATGTATTAATACCAATTAGTTCCCCTTTTAAATTAAAAAGACCTCCACCACTACATCCTTCATTAATAATAGCTGTAATTTGAATATATTCATTTGAAATTTCTTTATGAAAATAATTATCTTCTTTAATTATTCTTTTAACACCACTGATATTACCTATTGTTACTGTATTGTAATAAGTCTCTAAATCATAAGGACTTCCTATCGCTATACAGTATTTACCTTTTTTAAGTTCACTACTTTCACCAAGAATACAAGGCTTAAGTAAAACATCAGTTTCAACTTCAATTAACGCAAGATCTACATATTCACTATAATCTATTACTTTCGCATTTATATATAAATCAATATTTCCTAAATAAATATCAATATCATCATAAATCTTCCCTTGTTTCATAATGACATGACGATTAGTAACAATATAATATTTATTATTATTTTTCTCTATTACTACACCACTACCAAAAGATTCACTCTTAAGAAGTGTATTAGTATTAACACATTTAATACCAACAACACTTTGTTCAACATTTAAAACAGCATTACAAATAACATCTTCTAATGTTTCAAGTTTAATTTGATCTTCTATATCTACAGTTTGATTAATAACATTATTAACAACTGTAGTTTTTTTATTACAAGATGTAAGACCTAACATAAAAATAATAATTAAAACATATATAATTTTTTTCATATTAAACACCAAATACATCTTTTACATTATTAATTATTTTTTCCATAACAATACTTTCATCAAGGCCTTTTAAAACAGCAATTTCTTTTACAATTAACGGAATATATTTAGGACCGTTTTCTAAACCACGATATGGATGTGGTGTAAGATATGGGCTATCAGTTTCTGAAACTATGTATTTAAGATCAATTTCTTTTACTACTTCTTTGTTCACTTTAGCATTTTTAAATGTAAGTGGTCCACTAATTCCTAAAACAAAACCTCTTTTTACATACTCTTTAGCAAGTTCAACACTTCCACTATAAGAGTGTAGTACACCACCTACTAACTTATCACTATATCTAGATAATACATCAAATGTTATTTGATGAGCATCACGAGAGTGTATTGATACAGGTAATTTATGCTTAACAGCTAAATCAAGTTGCTTAATAAACGCAATATCTTGTTCTTCTTTAGTCGTTGTATCCCAGTGAAAATCATAGCCTATTTCACCAAGCCCAACAACTTTAGAATCATTTAGTGCCTCATCTAACCAATTATAATCATCATCTGTTAATTCTTTTACATTACAAGGATGAAATCCAATTATTGCGTAACAAAAATCATATTTATGAGAAAGTTCAATCGCTTTAAGACTACTCAACTTATCCCAACCAACAATCAACATCTTTTTAACATTATTATTTAATGCATCCCTTATTACTTCATCTAAATGAGCAAGAAGTTTCTCATCATTTAAATGTACATGTGTATCAATATAATATAAATTATTCATTATTACTTCCTCCTAAAGTGGTATGCAAGACGTGGATTACCATTTTTCAAATAGATAACACCACATTTAATAAAACCATGCTTATTAAGAACATTTTGCATCACAATATTATCATGATGAGTATCAATACGAATATTTAATGAAAACTTACAAACATATTCAAACACTTCATTAAACATCCCTTTTTTAATGCCACTACTTGCGATACGGTGTATTACACCATATAATTCATCATTAAGCCACGTACCTTCTATGTAGTTATAGGTTTCATCAATTCCTACAAAGAATACAAATACCCCATAAATACCATCTTCATCATAACATACATATAATTGTTTCTTGTCGATATCATTACTTAAAATATCAATACTTGGATAGTTGTTTGCCCATTGATTTGGATTACCAGTTGAAGCCATAAAGCTTCTAGCATACGCATATATATCTAATATTTGATTTAAATCATCATAACTTGCAAGTCTTATCATAGCACACCTCTTTAAAAGTATTATATCATTTTTTTAAATTTAATTCTACTATATTAAAAGACTAATTATTACATCGTTAGAAAATTCATAATTAAATCAATTATTATTTCTTTTTCTTCTGGTTTACTTTCAGCAATTAAAATTGTTAACGCAACAAGCGCAGAATCAGAAAGTCTTTTAACTCCATCAATATATAAAATATTATTTCGATCTAAAAAATATAAAAATATACTTGCAGCAATTCTTTTATTACCATCAACAAATGAATGATTTTTAACAATAAAATATAATAAATTAGCTCCTTTTTCTTCAACAGTCTTATAAACATCTTCACCAAATGCAGTTTGATAAATTGTATTTATACTTGAATTAAAACTACCATCTTTTTCTACACCAAATATTTTAGAATTAAATTTCATTGAATCAATAATATTTCTACATTCTTCATATGTTAGTTTGTAACATCCAAATGTTCCACTTGGTTTAACAAGACATTGATGATCATAATCATCTAATAAAGAAAGTGCTTTTTCATAATCAATAATTGATTTAAATATATTATTTTCTTCATTTGTAATTAAATTATTATTTAACCTAGATGCTATAGACATTAAATTAATTTGTTTTTCTAAAAATTTTAATCGTTTTTCATTTACAGCATACCCTTCAATAAAATATTTATTTAAGACACTAGTAACCCATTTTCTAAACACTATTCCCATTTTAGATTTTACTCTATATCCTACCGAAATTATCATATCTAAATTATATATTTTTGTTTTATATGTTTTCCCATCAGATGCAGTTATCGAGAATTCCTCGGTAACTGAAATATCAAGTTCACTGTCTTTAAATATATTTTTAATATGTAAACTAATATTATCAGTAGTAACGTCAAATAGTTCTGCCATTTGTTTTTGAGTTAACCACACAGTATTATTATCTTTGTCAAAACTCACTTCAACACTTACATTCCCATTATTAAAAACCTTAATTTCAAAGTTACTATTCATAATTTTTTCCTTCCTTTCTTTAAAAACTAATTTGAATTTAATTTTTCTAATACAAACTAACCTAACATCCTCAAATAAATAAAAAACGGAGAATGACCTCAAAAAAAGATTCTATTAATAATAATAGATATTCTTTTTTTGTAAAATCAAACTCCGCGTAACGTCTTTTGCGCAAAATAAACTTACCATGTATCTTTGGGCTAGCAAATCATCAATATAAATATTATCTCAAAAGACTAGATAATAAATTTTAAAACTTGACTTTTTACAACATTATTATACCAAATTATATAAAAAAAATCAATATTTTTTTTTTTAAAATTATCTTAATTTTTAAATAATTCAGTTTAAAATCTATTTTGCAGTAGATAAAAGAATAACCGCTATTAAATAACAACTAAGTACTGTAACAATTAAAGAAATTAACGAAACTAATATAATACCAATAAATGATTTTTGTTTTTTCATAAACATTAATGAAACAATACTCATACCACCAGATATAGCACCACCAATAGCACCACCAACAACAGGAAAAATTGAACAAAGGGTTTGACTATTTCCCCAAATACAAATTAATATAAATGGTAAAAATGCTAATATATATTCATAAACTTTAGTTTTTCGAACTACTTCAATTTCATCATTTTCAATTAATATAGTAACCCCAGTTAACATATTTCCTTTAATTATAGCAGTAATTAAGTCATCACCTTGACCATAAGAATATTTATTTTTAGCCACTTTAAAAAAATTCTTACCGTCAATATTAAGTTCTTTTTTTCCCGTCCAAAAACTTTCATTATATTTTATAATTCCATATTTTTCATTCTTTACTGTAGAATCCATTTTTTACCTCCATTAAATACTATTCATTTTATCATACTAAACATAAAAAGTAAAGTAAATAATAAAACCAAAAAAGACCCATATCATCAGATATGAGTCTATTTTAATTCAAAAAGTTAATAACTGTCTAGAGTAACTATTTACTATTCAGAAAGTTTAGTAACGTTACCAGCACCTACAGTACGTCCACCTTCACGGATAGAGAACTTAGTACCTTGTCCAACAGCGATTGGGTGAATTAATGAAACGTGCATTTCAGTATTGTCACCAGGCATAACCATTTCAGTACCAGCTGGAAGTGTAATAACACCTGTAACGTCAGTTGTACGGAAATAGAATTGAGGACGATAGTTACTGAAGAATGCTGTATGACGTCCACCTTCTTCTTTTGTTAATACGTAAACTTGAGCATCAAATTCTGAATGTGGAGTAACAGTTTTTGGTTTACATAATACTTGACCACGAACTACATCAGTACGAGCAAGACCACGTAGTAATAAACCAACGTTGTCACCAGCTTCAGCTTGGTCTAATAATTTACGGAACATTTCAACACCTGTAACAACACAAGTACGAGTTTCTCTGATACCTACTAATTCAACGTTATCGTTAACTTTAACAGTACCACGTTCTACTCTACCAGTAGCAACAGTACCACGACCAGTGATTGAGAATACATCTTCAACTGGCATTAAGAATGGTTTGTCAGTTTCACGAACTGGGTCAGGAATATATTCATCAACAGTGTTCATTAATTCGTTGATAGCTTCAACATATTTAGCTTCACCTTCAAGAGCTTTTAATGCAGAACCACGAACGATTGGAGTATTATCACCATCGAAACCATATTCGCTTAATAATTCACGAACTTCCATTTCAACTAATTCTAATAATTCATCATCATCAACCATGTCACATTTGTTTAAGAATACAACGATTCTTGGAACACCTACTTGGTTAGCAAGTAAGATATGTTCACGAGTTTGTGCCATAGGACCATCAGTAGCAGCGATAACTAGGATAGCACCATCCATTTGAGCAGCACCAGTGATCATGTTCTTAACGTAGTCAGCATGCCCTGGACAGTCAACGTGTGCATAGTGTCTCTTAGCTGTTTCATATTCAACGTGTGCAGTATTGATAGTAATACCACGTTCTCTTTCTTCTGGTGCACCATCGATTTGGCTATAATCCATTTTCTTAGCTAGACCAGCGTTTGCTAATACAGTTGTAATAGCAGATGTTAAAGTTGTTTTCCCATGGTCAACGTGTCCGATTGTACCAATGTTTACATGGGGTTTAGTACGTACAAATTTTTCCTTTGCCATAATAATTTTCCTTTCAATTTTTTTAATTTACTTTAATATTTTACAATAAAATATTTATTTTTGCAAGCAAAACGTATAATTACTTGCTGCGAGCTTTCATAACAGCTTCTGCAACATTACGTGGACATTCATCATAATGATCGAATTGCATTGTAAAGTTTCCACGACCTTGAGTATTTGAACGTAATGCTGTTGCGTATCCGAACATTTCTGATAGTGGTACAAAACTTCTAATAGCTTGTGATTTACCTCTAGCTTCTTGTCCATCAATACGTCCACGACGAGTTGAAATATCACCGATAACTGTACCTAAATATTCATCTGGTGTAACTACTTCAACAAGCATGATTGGTTCTAGTAATACTGGATTACAAACCTTAGCAGTTTCTTTAAATGCTAAACTACCTGCGATTTCAAATGCTGTAGTAGATGAGTCAACATCATGGTATGAACCAAATACTAATCTAGCTTTGATATCAATAGTTGGGTAACCTGCTAAATTACCATTTTCTAAGGCATTTTCAATACCTTTATTAACTGATGGGATGTATTCACGTGGAACAACACCACCAACAATTTCATCAACGAATTCGTAACCTTTACCTGGGTTAGGTTCAAAAATTACAACTGCATCACCGTATTGACCATGACCACCTGATTGACGTACAAATTTACCTTGTACTTTAGCAGGAGTCTTGATTGTTTCACGGTAAGCAACTTGAGGACGACCAACGTTACATTCAACATTGAATTCTCTTCTCATACGGTCAACGATGATATCAAGGTGTAATTCACCCATACCAGCGATAATTGTTTGACCTGATTCTTCATCAGTATAAGTTTTGAAAGTTGGATCTTCTTCAGCTAATTTTTGTAATGCTACACCCATCTTATCTTGGTCATTCTTAGTTTTAGGTTCAATAGCAACTTGAATAACTGGTTCAGGGAATACCATAGATTCTAGATTTACAATTGCAGATGGATCACATAATGTGTCACCTGTTGTAGTATTCTTTAAACCAACAGCAGCTGCGATATCACCACTATAAACTTCTTTAATTTCTGAACGGTTATTAGCATGCATTAACAGAATACGAGCAATACGTTCTTTGTAGTTCTTAGATGCATTTAAGATATATGAACCTGATTCCATATGACCACGATAAACTCTAAAGAATGTAAGTTTACCAACATATGGGTCAGTCATAACTTTAAATGCTAAAGCTGCAAATGGTTCTTCATCATTTGAATCAACGATTACTTCATTACCATCTTCATCAGTACCTTTAATTTGGGCTACTTCAACTGGAGAAGGTAAATAATCAACTACAGCGTGTAATGCTTTTCTAACACCTTTGTTTTTGAATGCTGTACCACATAGAACAGGGAAGAATTGAACAGATAATGTAGCTTTACGAATAGCAGCTTTTAATTGTTCAACAGGAATTTCTTCACCTTCAAGGTAAGCCATCATTAATTCTTCATCAAATTCAGCAACTGCTTCAATAAGTTCTGTATGATATTTTTCAGCAGTAGCAACTAAATCAGCAGGAATTGGAATTTCATGACCAGCTTCATCTTGGTGGTTAGGTTCATATTCAAATGCAGTCATTGTAACAAGGTCAATGATTCCTTTGAATTGATCTTCAGCACCAATAGGCCATTGAATAGGATGAGCGTTAGCACCTAATCTGTTATGTAATGATTCAACAGAGAATTTGAAATCAGCACCAGTTTTATCCATTTTATTAACGAATACTAAACGAGGTACTAAATATTCAGTAGCTTGACGCCATACTGTTTCAGTTTGTGGTTCAACACCTGCTTGAGCATCTAAAACTGTAATAGCAGCATCTAGAACACGAAGTGAACGAGATACTTCAACTGTAAAGTCTACGTGCCCTGGAGTGTCGATAACGTTAATACGATGTCTAACATTATCTAAACTTTGCCAGTAAACTGTAGTTGCAGCAGAAGTAATTGTAATACCTCTTTCTTGTTCTTGTGCCATCCAGTCCATTTGAGCAGCACCATCATGTGTTTCCCCAATCTTATGAATTTTTCCTGCATGGAATAAAATTCTTTCAGAGAATGTTGTTTTACCAGCATCGATGTGAGCCATGATACCGATATTTCTTGTATTTATAAGCGAAACTTCACGAGCCATTTTATTCTCCTAAATTACCATTGGTAGTGAGCAAATGTTTTATTTGCTTCAGCCATACGATGAGTATCTTCACGTTTTTTAACAGAGCCGCCGATACCATTAGCAGCATCCATAATTTCTTTAGCTAATCTTTCTTCCATTGTTTTTTCATTACGAAGACGAGCATAGTTTGTTAACCATCTTAAACCTAAAGTTTGACGTCTTTCTTCTCTTACTTCAACTGGAACTTGGTAGTTAGCACCCCCAACACGGCGGCTTCTAACTTCTAATTGTGGCATAATATTGTCCATTGCTGCTTTATAAACTTCTAGAGGGTCTTTTCCTGTAACTTTAGCGATACGATCAAAAGCACCATAAATAATTTGTTGAGCAACACCTTTTTTACCATCTAACATAACACTATTTACTAGTCTTGTAACCATTACTGAATTGTAAATTGGATCTGGTAATACAACTCTTTTTGATATGTGTCCTTTACGAGGCATGTAGATTCCTCCTTTCTCTATATTTCCTAAAATGAAATCTTACTACCTAGTAGTTTTTTTATAAAACTATTTGATTTTAATTTTTAAATTATTTTTTTGATGCTTTAGGACGTTTTGTTCCATATTTAGAACGTGCTTGTTTACGACCATCTACACCTGTAGTATCCATTGTTCCACGGATAATATGATAACGTACCCCTGGTAAGTCCTTAACACGACCACCACGGATTAATACAACGCTATGTTCTTGAAGTTTGTGTCCTTCACCAGGAATGTAAGCAGTAACTTCGATACCATTACTTAAACGAACACGGGCCATCTTTCTGATAGCTGAGTTAGGTTTCTTAGGTGTCATTGTGCTTACACGTGTACAAACACCTTTCTTTTGAGGACTGTTAATTTCAGTTTGTTCTTTCTTTAAACTATTGAAACCAATTCCTAAATGAGGTGATTTAGACTTTCTAACTTTGTCTACACGGCTTTTACGTACTAATTGATTAATTGTAGGCATTTTATATTCTCCTTTCGTCTAACTTTAACATCTTTAATTTGGTAGGATATTCCACGAAACCAGGTGTTTCATACATCCCTAAAATATAGTATTGACAAAGCCAACACTAAAACCTTAAATATTATACCACTTTTAAACTTTCCTTGCAACCCATATGCTTATTTTTTCCTATTTTTAGCACTTTATACAAAATAAATCTCTTCATAAGAAGAGATTTATTTAATTTATAATCTTATTTTACAATATCTTCTTCATAGAAGAATACTCTTGTATAATATGGAAATTTATCATATGTATAACTATTAATCTTAGGAATTGCATCGTATACAAGTCCATCAGGATACCAGCTTTGACCAAATGGATAACGCATATATAATGCTGAAATATTTGGATCAAAATTCTTGATACAATTATCCTTTACAAAATGAATTGAAATCTCATCCATTAAAGGTAATTGATTATAAACATCCTCTTTTTTTACCTCACTTGTTTTAGAATAAATAAAAACTTTATAATCATTTTCAGGAAACCACAATTTTAATGTTTGTCTGTTATCATCTACATTATCAACATAAGGAAAATTAAAAAACATATCGTTACTATAAATCATTCCATCATTATAATTATATATTTTATTACCTTCACTATCCGCATTATAATTACAATGCTCCAATGTAACAAACATTTCTTCAATAGTTAAGTCACCACGATTAGCATATGCAACTACAGTAAAAGGACCAACCCTATAAGAATAACTAACATAATATTGATGTGAAAGTGATGGTCTATCATAGAATCCACTATTTCCATTTCCAATGTTTACATTATGTTCTGTATAAACCATTAAACCAGAAGAAACCATATTTTCATACAATTTACTTACTGGATCACCAACTTTAGTATCAAATAAAGAATACTTATTTTTAAAATCTTTGTCTTCATAATCCGCTTCTTTATACTCAATTTTAGTAATTACATTTTGTTCACCAAAACCAAAATAATCAGTGAATGTGTAATAAATGTTATTAGTAGAGTTAACATAACTACCATCTTCAGTTAAAGTTAAAATGCTCGTATCAATATCATTAAAGTCTTGATAAAGCTTATAATCTTGATATTCACAATCTAAATTATTATTAAAAATTTCTAAAACCTCTTCAAAAGTTTCTGCTAAAATAATATTAGTAGAAAAAACTCTTTCTACAGTACAACCTGTAATCAACAATACACCAAACAAAGAAACAAATAACATTATTTTTTTCATAAAACATTCTCCTTTATTTATATTATATATTGTATATTTTCCCAAATTTATTTTTTAAATATTCAACATAGTATGCTGCATCAAAACTCTTACCAGTTGAAATAATCATAAGTTCATCTGGAGTTTTAGTTCCACCATAAATATGAATCTTATTCTTTAACCATTCATTAATTTTATTTAAGTTTTCTTCACCAATTATTTTTTCAAAATCAAGATCTTTTCTCATTGCATCAAGCATTTGAGCGCCATACGCACTACCTAAAGCATAGGTAGGGAAATATCCAAAACTTCCGCCAGCCCAGTGTACATCTTGTAAAATGCCTTCTTTATCGCTTGGAACATCAATACCAAGATACTCTTTATATAACTTATTCCAAATCTTAGGTAGTTCATAAACATCAACATCTGATTCAATAATTAGTTTTTCAATTTCATACCTCACCATAACATGAAGTGGGTAAGTAAGTTCATCAGCTTCTGTTCTAATTAATGAACATTCTACCTTATTAATATATTTGTAAAACTCATCAAGTGTCACATCACATAATTCTTCACTAAAAATATTTTGAAGTTTAGGATAATGTCTTACCCAAAACTCGTAACTTCTCCCAACGATATTTTCATAGAATCTAGATTGAGATTCATGAATTGCCATTGAACTACCACCACTTAAAAATGTAGCATCCAATGCAGGATCACATTGTTGATCATATGTTGCGTGTCCTAGTTCATGAATAGCAGAAAAAATACTTGAAGTAAGTAAATCTTCATAATAATGATTAGTAACTCTTACATCAGATGTTCCATATCCACTAGTAAACGGATGTTCACTTTCTTTCATTAAACCACGAGATTTATCAAAACACATTACATCCATTAAATAATCTGCAAATTCTTTTTGTTTATTAATATCAAATAATTTACCTTTTAATAAATCATCTGCTTGTTTAATTTCATTAATTTTATGAACAAGCGGAACAATTTCTTCTTTTAATAAATTAAAGAATATGTCATATTTTTCTTTAGTCATTCCTTCTTCATAACTATCTAATAATACATTATATCCACTAAGTTTTTCAGTTTCTAAATATTTAACATATCGCTTATTAAATTTTATAATTTCAGCAAGTGTTGGAGCAAACTTATTATAATCATTATTTACTTTTGCTTCTGCCCATATATTTTGCGCTTTTGCAAGTAATATACTATATTCAACAAGTTCTTCCATTGGAACTTTCAATGATTCCATTAAATTTTTATGAACCTTTTTAATTTCAACTTTCAACACATCATCTAACTCATTTAGATGTTCAAATAATATTTTTACTGTTGCAATATACTCATCACTACGTTCAAGTTTATAACTCATTTCTGAAAGAACACCAACTTGTTTACTTCTTTCATCTAAACAGCCAACAGGAGCTTCTGTTTCTGAGTCCCAACTAATAATATAAGATGCATACTCAAGAGCCTGCATCTTAG
>JAZSIL010000227.1:0-6088 GCA_045533785.1 Bacilli bacterium | reverse complement strand
TTTCTTTGTTAAATATTCAAATACATCATTTTGCATATAAGAGATATTTCGCTCAGGAATTTGTTTATAATTAGAACCATTGCACATAAAGATATAACCATTATCACGATTATAGAATAAGAAACTCTTTAATCCATATGCAGTACCAAAGTGACCTAGTAAAGGTTCTTTTGTATAAAATGGTAAATGACAAAGTTGAAGACCTTTTGCTATATACTGACGATCATAGATATAACCATCGTAATGTACTTTTTCCATTTCTGAAATTGTTTCTTCTTTAAACAGTCTAATTCCATTATAGACACCTTTATTCATCATCATCATCATGATTTTAGCTAAATCTTTAGGACTAATAAATAGTCCACCAGCAGGGCCTCTAAAGTTATCACCAATTGGGTAAATTGGGAACATGTACTTAACAAACTGTTCACCAGTTCTTGCCTTCTTATATCCATTATCATTATAATTATAAAGAGATGCAATCATATCCTTTTTAACCACTTGTCCTGCTCTAAAACCACCATCAATTTCAAGTGGATCAAGTAAAACTTCTTTAACATAATCGGTAAATAATTTACCACTAACACGTTCTATAATACAACCTAAAATCCCACAACCAAAATTAGAGTATAACCACTTTTCACCAGGTGCTGCATCTAAGAATGTTTTAGGATTATAATATTCATAATCAGGATTAGTTAAGATTTCTTTTAAAGGAACATGAATACTTGGACCATTAACAGCATCATATCCTTTATTAGGATCATCAAATCCATCAGTAATGGAAGATGATTGTGTCATAATATGTTCAAGTGTAATTTTTTTATCTGGATGATTTGGGTTTCTTAATGTGAATCCTAAATATTTAGATACATCTTCATGTATATCCATTTTACCTTCTTCAACAAGTTTCATTGCACAAAGTGCTACAATAATTTTTGATACTGAAGCAATACGATAAATTGTATTTTCGTTCGTGTCGATATTTTCTTCAATATCTTGTTTACCAAGACACATGTGAAAATCAACACCTTCTTTTGTAGCATGAAGTACTGATATTCCTGCATATTCATATTTATCTAATATTTTCTTAAGTTCTAAATCCATTGTTTTCATAGTATACCTTCTTTCTTAAAAATATTATATCAAATAATTATATAAAAATAAAATAAAGTAGCAAGTATTTTTCATACTTCCTACTTTATTTTTACTTTTCTTCTTTTAATATAATATGGTAGATAAAAAATTAAACTAAATAATAACACCGCAATCATATATCCCGCATAATCAATTAATACATCAGTAAATGATGGAGCCCTACCAGCTGGTATTCCTTGAAATAACTCAGATAGCCCAGCAGTTATAAGACCTACAACAATTGATATTATTAATGATAATAATTTATTCTTAATAAACAAATAATATGTCATTGCAGCGAATATACCAAGTACTAAAAATAAACCAAAATGTCCTATCGCTTTTCTTATAAATAGTTTTATATCTTCAATATCAAATTTATCAGTTATTGATTCATCACCTGGAGTAATCCCATCAATTGTACCTATTATAACATCTGTTACTTGATCAGATGAAGCAGCTGATTTTTCACCATCTTCAAATGCTTTAATAAATATTACCAATGTTATAAAGATATAGCATACTAAAAATATATATTTTAAATATTTCATAAAAACCCCTCAATCAGTCTTTTATATTATTATACACTATTTTTTAAAAAATAATAAAAAAAAGACGATGAATATTACATCGCCTAATTTTTACGGAGGTTATTTATTGATAATTATTATATTATATTCTTCAATTATATTAAATCGGAGGTAAAATATACTAAAAAATTAATTAATATTATCTTGTCTAAATTTGTTAGCTATTGCTAACAATAATATTTTATCATACTTTATTACATATGTCAACAAAAAAGAGTAAATCTTTTTGATTTACTCTTTAATAATTACTTATTCTTTCTATTTGCAATAAGTTTAGAAATTTCCATAATTACAACCATCATTAGTGCAAGGCCAATAGAGATTAATAATTGAACAATGCTTAATGCTTCAAACTTAAATACTGCAGTATTTAGGCCTGGACAATAGATGACAAATAATTGTAATACAAATCCAATAATAAATGCCATATTTAAGAATCTATTATCAAATGTATGTTTAGAGAAAATTGTATGATCGCTCTTAACATTAAATGCATGGAATAATTGAGTAGATGAAAGTGTTAGGAATGCCATAGTTTGACCAATAACATGATTAAATGCGAAATGACCAATTAGATAAGCAACAAGTGTTAAACATCCAATGATAATACCTTCAACAATAATTTTACTCATTAACCCATTACTAAAGAATCCTTCTTTAGCACCACGAGGTAATTTGTCCATCACATCATCTTCAGGTTCTTCCATACCAAGACCGAATGCAGGAAGTGAGTCAGTAATTAAATTAATCCATAATAAATGAATTGGCGAAAGTGGAGTTCCAAGTCCAGCAAACATTGGAATTAATACTAAGCATGATGCAACAAAGATTGTAATAACTTCACCAATATTTGAAGATAATAAGTATTTAACACATTTTTGAATATTTGCAAATATTCCTCTACCTTGTTTAACTGCTTCAACAATTGTTGTAAAGTTATCATCAGTTAAAATCATATCTGCAGCTTGCTTAGAAACGTCTGTTCCAGTAATACCCATTGCACAACCGATATCTGCTTTTTTAAGTGCAGGTGCATCATTTACACCATCACCAGTCATTGCAGCAATGTATCCTTTTTTCTTCCAAGTAGAAACAATTCTTACCTTATCATTAGGTGATACACGAGCATATACACGATATTTTTCAATGTCTTCATAAAGTTCTTCATCAGAAATCTTAGCAAGTTCACTTGATGTAATTGCAAGTTCACCTTCATGAAGAATTCCAAGTTGTAATGCGATTGCTTTAGCTGTAGTTACATGGTCACCAGTAATCATTACAGTTGAGATACCTGCTTTACTTGCAACAGCGATTGCATCTTTAACTTCATCACGTGCAGGGTCAATCATGCCAATTAAACCAATAAATTCCATATTTTGTTCTAATTCATCTGCATCAGGAAGAGTGTCAAACCATTTAATACCAAGAGCAAGTACTCTTATTGCATTTGTAGCCATTGTATTATTTGCATCAAGTGCTTTATCTAATAATTCTTGATTATTAATACTTCTTGTAATAACAATATCAGGAGCACCTTTTGTAATAGCTAAATATTTACCATTAATTTCTACAACAGTTGTCATAAGCTTACGATCTGAATCAAATGGTAAATCAAGAACTCTTGTTAAATTACTCTTTCTACCATATAAATTATTTGCATCAAGTAAAGCAAGTTCTGTAGGATCACCAATTCTTACTTCTTTACCATCTTCAAAACTGATTGATGCATCACAACAAGTTGCAAAATATAATAACATTGTTTTTTCATTTTCAGTTAAGTCTTTTAAATCTTTTAGTTCAGTTAAATATACATTAACAACTGTCATCTTATTTTGTGTAAGAGTACCAGTTTTATCACTACAAATAACGTTAGTTGAACCAAGTGTTTCAACGGCAGGAAGTTTTTTAACAATAGCATTATGTTTTGCCATCTTTTCAACACCAATAGCAAGAACAATAGTAACAACAGTTGCAAGACCTTCAGGAATAGCAGCAACAGCTAGTGATACCGCAATCTTAAATGCATCAAGTAATTTATCACCAAGTTCAACACCATCTTCTGTTGGTTTTAAAACATTTAACACAAATACAACAGCACAAATACCAAGTGCCATAATACCTATTACTTTACCAACTTGAGTAAGTTTCTTTTGAAGTGGTGTTTCAGTATCTTCTGATTCAAGAAGAGCGCCTGCGATTTTACCAATTTCTGTATTCATACCAGTACCTGTAACAAGTGCTTTTGCTTTCCCATTTGTTACAAATGTAGATGAGAATAAACAGTTTTTCATATCACCTAAACCAACAATATGATCTAGGATTTCTGTTGCATCTTTATCTACCGCAACACTTTCACCTGTAAGTGCTGATTCATCAACTTTAAGATTTGAACATTCAATGATTTTAGCATCAGCAGGAATAAAGTCACCAGCTTCTACAACAATAACATCACCAACAACTAAATCTTTTGTAGGAATAGTTACAAGCACATTATTACGCCATACTTTACATGTAGGTGAAGACATTTTCTTTAAAGCATCAAGTGATTTTTCCGCTTTACCTTCTTGATATACACCTAAAATTGCATTAACAATGATTACTACAAAAATAATTAAACTTTCTACCCATTCATGTGGATCTACAATTAATGATACAACTGCCGCAATCATTAATATAATTATTAATGCATCTTTAAATTCTAATAAAAACTTAACAAATAAGCTTTGCTTCTTTTTTTCTTTTAAGGTATTTTCTCCATATTTCTCTCTTTGTTCTAATACCTTAGCATCATTTAGACCATCTAAATTTTCTATACCGAACTCTTTTTTAAGTTCTTCAAATGTTTTTTGCATAGTACCTCCATTTTATTAACACTTTAGTTTACTATATCTTTTTTTTAATGTCAATATTCTAAAATAAAATTTTTTATTTTTTTAAATAATTTAACAATTCACTAGGTTTATCAATAATTATATTCGCATTATAACCTATTAATTCATTCTTTGTTTTAAATCCCCAACTACAAGATATGCATTTTAAATTAGCATTATGAGCAGTTAGAATATCTACATCTGAATCTCCAACATATAATGCATCACTAGCATCAATTCCTAATTCTTTAAGAACATATTCACACATATCTGGATAGGGTTTTCTTCTTAAATTACTACTTTCTCCAAGAACAACATCAAAGATATTTGGAAAATGTTTATTTATTATATCTTGTGCAGCAATATTAAATTTATTCGTTACTACAGCTAGTTTAACTCCTTTATTTTTTAAATTATCAAGAAGCTCTTTAATTCCCATATACTCTTTAATATGATCTTTAGAATGAACTTGATAATGTTCTTTAAATTTCTCAATTACTAATTCAGTTAATTGGAGGTTATTTTCTCCCACCGCTTTTTCAATTAACACTCTTACACCATTACCAACAAAACATCTTATTTCTTCATAAGTTCTTGTCTTTAAATTATATTGTTCTAAAGCATAATTCGTACTATAAAACAAATCATCAAGTGTATTAAGTATTGTTCCATCTAAATCAAATAATACAGCTTTATACATTTTATTTAAACTCTTTTCTTACATAATCATAGTTTGGATCTGTTTCTCCATAAAAACGTCTACCTGTATGTTTTGCATTTACAGATGCCTGCATAAAATAATCTTGATATTTACTATTATGTAATGTAGAATTAGTATATGCTTGTTCCACAAGTTGTAAATTTAAAAGAACGCCATCAACCCAAACAAAACCTAAGTATCTTCCATAATTTTCTGTTCTAGCACCTTCTGCTTCTAAAACAATTGTTTGTGCAGAAGATAATTTTTTCTTAGTATATTCTGAAGCAGCTTTTCCCCATGGATCTTTATCTATTGTAGATTCGGGGGTATCAATACCTAAAAATCGTAAATTAAAAGTCTCTCCAGTAATTATATCTTTAAATTTAGCAGTGTCGCCATCAATTGAATATACAAGTTCTACTTCGCCAACTCCATCATTAATAAAACTCTTACCTTCATACTCAAAGTCCATCTTAACTTCATCATGAATCTCATATGTAATTGGTAAAACAGTCGTGTAAACATAAACTTGATAATTAGCAGCTATTTCATCTCCTGCTTTGTAATCACCATTATATGATACAAATAAATCTAAGTCTAAACTGCTTTCAATAATTTGATCTGAAAATTTAAATACATAATCAATATCAGCATCTTCTAATATTTGTTTTATTTGAGCTCTACTTTTACCTGTTAAATCAGGAAGTATTCTAGTACTAGACGTATCAGTACATGAACTAATCAATAATATAAAAAAGAAAATTAAACTAAATATAAATTTTTTCATAAAT
>JAZSIL010000250.1:0-4139 GCA_045533785.1 Bacilli bacterium | reverse complement strand
ATTTTACCAATGTGGACTAATATCTTACTTAGAACAGAATCACTTGCTGGATTCTTAAATTCAAATGGTAATGTTGTGTTAAGTTTACTTGGAATAAAGAGTGCAGATTTTGACCTTTTAGGTACACCATTTGCAGTAATATTTGGTTTATTTGTAACATATGTACCATTTATGGTTATGCCAATCTTTAATAGCTTAGAAAAAATTGATAAATCTATTGAAGAAGCAGCACTTGATTTAGGTCTTACACATACACAAAAATTCTTTAAGGTTATTTTACCAATGTCTTCAAAAGGTATTGTTACTGGTTCTATTATGGTATTTTTACCTTGTCTATCTGGTTTTGCAATTCCTGAAATTTTAGGCCGTGGTAATATCGTATTAATCGGTAACGTAATTGAAGCTTCATTTAAGAACATGAGTTATACTATTGGATCACTACTTGCAGTAATTATTTTAATTGTTATCCTACTTAGTATCTTTGTTGTTAGCAAAATTGACAAGGAAGGAGAAACACTACTATAATGAAAAAACAAGAAATAAAATATATCAATGGTGTTCCTGTGGCACGTTTAGAAGACTATGGTTATCGTGATTTTAGTGTTCTTTATAAAATTTGGAATGTTGTATCAACTATTTTAGTATTTATTGTAATATTCTTAGTTTATTTATCTGTATTAATTATTGCAGTTAAATCATTTAATGCTGATACTGCTCAATCAGAGTTTACTAAGTTTACATTTGATCACTATATTAATATGTTTAAAGATGCATCACTTTCTTATGCAATCTCTAATACATTTAAGATAAGCCTTGTTGCAACAATAGTTTCAACAGTTGCAGGTACTTTAATTGCGGTGGGTATTCATTACTTATTTGGTAAGAAACGTCAATACATTATGATGTTAAATAATATTCCACTTCTTAATGCGGATATTGTAACTGGTATTTCAATTATGTTAATTTTCTCAGTTATAATGAGAATACCAGGACTTCAATATATCTTTGGATTCCCTACAATGCTTGTTGCACATGTATATTTCTGTTTACCATATGTAATTTTAAATGTTTTACCAAAACTAAAAGAAATCGATGCTAATATGATGGATGCAGCACTTGACCTAGGGCTTAAACCTCATAAGGCATTAATCAAAGTAATTGTACCTGCAATTAAATCAGGTATTTTCGCTGGATTAATTTTTGCATTTACAATGAGTTTTGATGACTTTGTAATTAGTTACTATACAACAGGTAATGGATTTAATAACTTATCAATTTGGATTTATAGTTCAATTGGTAGAAAATCTTTAAAACCTCAAGTATATGCGTTTAGTACAGTTATTACTTTTGGTGCAATGGCACTATTACTTATTGCTAATTTCTTATCTAGCAGAAAGGAAGTTAAATATGGCAAAAAGAAGTAAAAAGTATTTTGTATTATTAGCTTTAATTATGATAATTAGTGTATTTGCATCAGGATGTTCTTCTAAAGAAACATTACTTTTCTTAAACTGGGGCGAATATATTAATTACGATATGGTTGAAGCTTTTGAAAAAGAATATAATTGTAATGTAATTGTTGACTTAGCTGATTCAAATGAATTATTCTACGCAAAAGTAAAAAGTGGTACAACAGCATATGACCTTGTTTGTCCTGCTGAATATATGGTTCAAAAAATGTATATTAATGATTTATTACAACCACTTTACAACAATGATGAAGAATTCTTAGAATATTTCCCTACTCTTGCAAAAGGTGAAGTATCTAAAATGGATGGTGTTTTACAAATTGAACGAAAACTAAATGAATCTATGAAAGAAATTATGGCTGAAGCTAATCTTCCATATGAAGATAATGAAATTAATAGATATCATATGCCATATTTCTGGGGTACATTTGGTTTAATGTATAATAAACAACTTGAAATTTTTGAAGATAAAGAATCTTGGGATACAAAAGACATGGATAATCCTATTAAACTTAGTGACAAACCAGATGGTCACCCTGATATCTTACAAAGAAATAATGCTTGGAAAATTTTCTTTTTTGATGAAACAGCTAATGAAGTACTACCTGAATCAATTAGAGTTGGTCAATATAGTGCAGTAAGATTTACTTATGGTGCTGTACTTACATATCTTGATGGAACTCCAAATACACCTGTAAATGATGGTATTGAAAGATTTAGAGAAGTACTTTCTAGAAGAAAATATACACAATGGGCTGCTGATGAATTAAAACATAGTATTGAAGCCCATGAAATTGATATGGCATTTGCTTATACTGGTGACTGTTTAGATATGGTATATTTAAGATTCTTAGAACGTGGACTATCATTTGAAGAATTAGACTTCTTCACTTATGCTCCAACAGAAACAATGGCTCATATTGACTCACTTGTTATTCCTAAAAATGCTCGCCATGCAGATCTTGCAAGAAAATTTATCAATTTCTTACTTATCCCTGAAAACGCATGGTTAAACAATAGAGATATTGGGTATATTCCACCATTA
Organism: Bacilli bacterium; assembly: GCA_045533785.1. Taxonomy (GTDB): domain Bacteria; phylum Bacillota_I; class Bacilli_A; order ML615J-28; family CAG-313; genus UBA1737. The sequence continues at coordinate 1,625 of JAZSIL010000250.1, read as the reverse complement.
AAAGAAGTTTATAATATGATTGTAAACTGTGAAGCTCCAAATGTATCAGAAGATAGTTACTTATACTTCCCTGCTACAGAAGAAGAAATGTTCTGGAGAGAAAACTGGTCAAAAGCTATTCAAGCTATTGAACCACGTGAAGGAATGGATCTTACACCATTTTCATACTTTGAAACTGAAGATATTAATAGACTTAATAATATTATCAATAATATCAAAGTTTCTAAATAAAAATAAAAGGTATACCTTTTAAACTTACTAAAAAAATACAATAAAGGATATCAAAATAACTGATATCCTTTTATTTTTTAATCAATTTCTTGATGTCATAAAGGTTATACTTTATGAGGCAAATTAATATAAGAAAAGAGGAAAATAAAATGGGTTTTAAAGAAAACGCAGCACTAAAACTTAGTGTACTACTTAATCTAAAAGCAGATGGTGCTACAGTATATGGAGAAATTAATGATTATCATTTTTCAATTAATTTAATTCCATATGGTAATACACAAGTTTGGCAATTAACACTTCTTCTTGATAAAACTTTATCAACAGATACGCAAACTAATTTAAAGAAAACACATAAGATTAATATTCAGTATACTGCTCTTGATATTACACCAACATATCAAGCAGTTGCTTATAATTTAATTCTTAATATGCCAATGTCTAAAGAAAAACAAGTTAATTATTTCAATAATTTAATGACTACTTTAACAAATACTCTTGCAAATGAAGGAATAAATAATATTCAAAGTTGTGCACTTTGTGGCGTTAATAAAGAAGATGAAGATATAGAATATACTGTATATAAAGGTTTATATGTAAAACTTCATAAATCATGTATTGAAGCTGCATATGAAGAACAAAGAAGAGAAATTGAAAAAGAAAATAAGAATATTAAAAGATTACCAATTAGTATCATCTTAGCATTTGTTGGTGCTGTTATAGGTATTGTTCCATCAATTATTTCAATTTTTGGATTTGGTTATTTATTTGCTATATTATTTGCAATATCCCCTATTGCATCATTCTTTGGTTATAAACTTGGTAAAGCTCCGCTTAGATGGTATGCAACTTTAATTGCAGCAGTATGTTCGTTAATTGTAACAGTACTGTTAGTTTTATGTTATGGTTCTTTAATTGCAACTTTAGCACAAGCTACACTTGCTGAAGTATTTAAAGATCCTGAGGTAGGACTAGTTGGCTTCTTAGTTCAAGCATTATTATTTGATATAATAGGTATTGCTTGTGCATTTGGATATATATCTAAAACAAGAAGTGGAAAAGTTTCTAAATAATAAACTTGTTTGACAGAAAACTATATATATGATATACTATCAGTGTGGGGAAAATTCTCATACTCTAAGATAGTTAAAATAATCATAAAGTATGTAGCTTAAAAAATTTAAAAACTAAACTTTAACTCTCTTAGAAATAAGAGAGTTTTTTGCATCCATAGCATACAATATAATAGTAGAAGATGTGATAATATGAAAAATACCTATTTGGTAAATATGTTGATTATCCTCAAAAGGAGTGATTTAAAATGAAAAGAATAGTTATACTTTTTTTAAGTTTGTTATTTATTTTTAATGTGATAAGTTGTAAAGAAAATAACAACT
>JAZSIL010000278.1:0-6756 GCA_045533785.1 Bacilli bacterium | reverse complement strand
CATTTATTCCTAATATTGTATTTATTATTGTATGGGCTATTATTTTTGCAATATTGTCATTTATAAATACGTACCTTTTTAGTAATAGAAAGTCATATAATAAAAAAGAATTTAGAACATATTTTATTTTAATGTTTATAAACTATGTATTTATCTTTTTATTTCCACTAGGATTTTTTGTCTTTGAAAACTTATTTTTGGGTTATGTTTTTACTCTTTTAACATGTGTCACAGCAATTCTATTATCTATGCAAGTGCTTCTATTAAATAAACGTATTACTCTTTTATACTTACCATATATCTTATGGACTATTTTTGCAACTGTATATTCAATTATGTTATATCTAAAAAATTAATACTCCACTATAAAAGTGGAGTATTTTAATTATATTGCGATTTATGAAGCTCACAATAGAAACCTTGTTTATTAATTAATTCAGTATGTGTTCCTTGTTCTATTATATTACCATCTTTTACAACTAAAATTAAATCTGCATTTTTTATTGTTGATAAACGATGTGCAATAATAAAAGATGTTTTGTCTTTCATCAATGCTTTCATTGCATCTCTAATATTAATTTCTGTAATAGTATCAACGTTAGATGTTGCTTCATCAAGAATTAACATTTTCGCATCAAGAAGCATAGCTCTTGCAATAGTTAAAAGTTGCTTTTGACCTTTAGAAATATTAGTCCCACCTTCTTTTAAAACTGTATAATAGTCATCTGGTAGGTTTTCTATAAAAGTATCTATTTTAGCTGCCTTAGCAGCAATTTTTACTTCTTCTAATGAAGCATTACTTCCATAACTTAAATTATCATATATTGTTCCTTCAAATAACCATGTATCTTGAAGAACCATTGCATATGATTTTCTTAAGTCTTTTCTCTTAATTAATTGAATGTTATTTTCATCTAAATAAATTGCACCACTATTAATATCATAGAATCTCATAAGTAGATTTACGATTGTTGTTTTACCAGCACCAGTTGGTCCAACAATTGCAATTTGTTTGCCAGGTTTTGCTAAAAACGAAACATTTTTTAAAATAATTTTATTTACTTCATATCCAAAATATACATTTTTAAACAATACTTTTCCATCTACATCTAAAATATCAATTGCAGAAGCATCATCAACTGGTTCAATTTGTTCATCAATGAGTTCGAACACTCTTTCTGCTGCAGCTAATGCACTTTGAAGATCAGTTAAAATATTAGCTATTTCATTAATTGGTCCAGAGAATTTTTTTGAATATAAGACAAATGAAGATATATCACCAAGTGTAAGTTTATTAACTTTATAAAGAATAGCGCCAAATAAACAAATTAATGAAAGTGATAAATTATTAACAAAGTTAACACCAGGACCAGTATATGCACTATAATATTCTGCTAAATAAGAAGAATTTGCTGCAGTTTCATTAACTGCATTAAAATTATTAATTATTTCATCTTCTTTACCATATGCTTTTATTGTTTTTATTCCCGTAATCATTTCTTCATTAAAGCCCGAAAGTACTCCTAGATTATGAGACCTTGCTTTAAAATGTTTACTTGTCTTTTTAATCATTACTCTTGTAAACAATAAACTTATTGGAAGTGTAACCGCAAATACAAGAACTAAAAGTGGTGATACAGTTATCATCATTACAAATGAACCAATGATCGTTATAATACTTGTTAATATTTGAACTAAATCAGTTGACAACGAAGTATTTACGGTATCAATATCATAAGACATTCTACTAATAATATCACCAATTTGATTTCTATCAAAATATGCAATCGGCAAGTTTAACATCTTATTAAAAGCATCACGTCTCATTGTATAAACACAACGCTTACTAATGTTAGTCATTAATAAAGATATTAAAAATGTAAAAATACTAGATGTTAAATAGAACACTCCCATTAACATTGCATAATAATATATATTATTAAAATCAACATTGCCTGCACCTTTATCTATTTCATCCATAATAAGCCCTGTAAGTTTTGGACCAAGTAAAGCTAGTAGATTTGAACAAATTGTAAGTATTAAAGAAAGAATCAAAAGCACTCTAAATTTAAATAAATAATTCCAAAGTCTTCTGAATGTATATTTTTTATTTTTAGCAGTTCCTTTAGAGAATGATACACCACGACGTCTATTCATGATCATCACCTCCTAATTGAATATCATATATATCTTTATACATTTTATTCGAATTAAGTAATTCATCATGTGTTCCAAGACCTGTAATAATTCCATTTTTTAAAACAAGAATTTTGTCAGCATTCATAATTGAACTAATACGTGATGCGATAATAATTTTAGTAGTTTTTAAATAGTTTTCATTAATTGCTTTTCTTAATGCTTTATCTGTTTTAAAATCAAGAGCACTAGAAGAATCATCTAAAACAAGAATTTTAGGGCTACCAGCAAGAGCACGAGCGATAAGTAATCTTTGACGTTGACCACCAGAAAGATTAGTTCCTTTTGCTGCAAGCATAGTATTTTCTTGATGTTCTAATTTATCTACAAATAATGATTGTGAAATAGTTAAAGCCTTATTAATTTCTTTTTTTGGTAAGTTTCTAAAGAAATCAACATTATTATATATTGTATCTGCAAGCAGTGTATCATTTTGGAAAGATACCCCAAACATAGATTTTAACTTTCGATAAGAATAACTTCTTATGTCTTTACCATTAATATATATAGCACCTTCATTTACATCATATAATCTAAGTAAAAGATTAATGATTGTACTTTTACCACACCCTGTTGGACCAATGATTCCTAAAGTTTCACCTTTTTCTAATTTAAATGAAATATTAGATAAATTATTGTTTTTACCAAGATATGAGAAAGATACATTCTTAAATTCAAGATAATGTTTAGAAGTAGTATTAAATTCTATTTTCCTTAAATCTAATCCTAAATCAAAAATATAATCAATACGTTTTGAAGAAGCATATGCTTTTGAAATTATCGTAATCATTCTATTAAGAGCAATAAGAGCATTTAAAATCATTGCGAAAAATGTTGTAAATGCAAGTACTTTACCAGGTAAAATAACACCATTATTAACTCGATATGCTCCTACAACTAATACTAAAATTAAACCAAAGTTCAATACTAAATTAATAATGGGATTTAGTGTAGCCATTACGATACTAGATTTTAATTCGTAATCCATTAGTTCTTTATTAACGATATTAAATCTTGTCTTTTCATAATCTTCTTTTGATAAAGCCTTTATTACTCTAATACCAGTCATGTTTTCTCTTAAAGACAAAACCATTTTATCAACTTTTGTTTGTACTTTATCATAAAGAGGAATACCAAACTTTGAAGTAAAATATAAAACAAGTACAACAAGTGGTAGAACAAGAATCATTATTAAAGTAAGCATCGGATCTAAAAATAAAGTACAAAGAGTTCCCCCAACAAGTAACATCGGAGCACGAACCCCAAGTCTAAGAATCATCCCACACATTTGATGAATATTATATGTATCACTAGACATTCTTGCAATTAAACTTGGCATTGTAACATTATCTACTTGCGCTTGACTTAGGGACATTATTTTTATAAATAAATCTTTTCTTAAGTTTACTGAAACACTTTTCGCAATACCTGCTGCCATTTGATTAGCTTTACAATTACCTAAAAAGCCAAAACCTGAAAGTACTAGCATTAACACCCCATATAATGCAATATCAATAATAGTACCCGTATCTACAACCGTATCAAGAATATAAGAAAGAAGAATAGGTATAAACAATTCAGAAATAATTCCTGATATTTTTATTAATAAACATAGTGCTACTCTTAAAATATTAGGTTTAAAATAACTAACAACTCGTTTCATATAATTCTCCTTTCTTTTAATTTTTTATTTCTTTTTAAATAACTTACTAAAATCTACTTGCGCACATATTACAGCAATAAATATCAAACTACAACCAATTATTAATCTTAAAGTTAGTTCTTCTTTTAGAATAATTACTCCACTAATTAATGCAAAAACACTTTCTAAACTCATAATCATTGTAGCAACAGTAGCCTCTGTATATTTTTGTCCAATAATTTGGAAAGTATATGCAATGCAACCTGAAAATATAGCTGCATACATAATTGCAGGTAGTGCCATATATATATTATGAAAGTTTACTTCTTCTGTAAATAACATAAAAATAATTGATAGAAATCCTGCTACTAAAAACTGTATTGCTGAAAGTTTTATACTATCAATATATGGATTAATAACATCTACAAGCACAATTTGTACTGCAAACATCATTGCACAAATAAGTGTAAGTATATCACCTAATTCAAATGTTAAACTCCCAGTAACACTTATTAAGTAAGAACCAATAATCGCAATAACTAAAAATAACCAAATAATTGGTTTTGGTCTTTTTTTAATAACATACCCTATAATTGGAACAAACACCATATAAAGCGATGAAATGAAACCAGATTTGCTAGGAGACTTTGTGATATTAATACCTAATTGCTGAAATGTTGCACCCAAAAATAACGCAACACCAACACATATCGCCATTATAAAAATCCAGCTAATTGGTTTTGTAGTTGGTATATATTTTTTTACTTTCCTTTTTCTAATTAAAGATATAATTAATAGGATTATACCAGTAATAATAAATCTACCTGCATTATATGTAAAAGCACCTACATGATCACTTCCTAAACTTTGCGCAACAAATGTGGTACCCCATAAAAATGCTGTGATTAATAAAATTAATGGTCCCTTTATTTTTTTAAAAAACATAACTTTCACCTTTTTAATATATATATTATATCACTTTTTAATTAGAAACTTTATATATTTGATTTTGCAAAATAATATTTAAAGAAAAAAACTTTATTCTAAACCATAGTTTAAAATAAAGTTTTTATTTTATTCTTCACTTGCTATTGTTAATTCTGCAAGAGGTTTTAAGAAATTCATATTTTCTTCACATACAAATTCATTTAACATAAATGAAACATTATCTTCTAATACATCAAGTGAAATATATCTAATTGCATATTCAACAACCAAATAATCATCTTCTCTTACATAACAATGTAACCAGTTTGAATTTGCATTGTAGTCATAAATTAATTTACATACATATGATGAAAAATCAATTTTATCTAAAACAAATTGAATATAAAAAGCATTATCATCAGAAACACCGACTTTAAAGAAAATACCATCATCAATCCCTTTAGCCGTAAGATTTGCAGTAAAAACTAACCAATCTTCTTTAATGTTCGATTCAACATCGAAATCCCATTCTTTCTTTAATAACTTGTATAATACATTTTCGGCTTGTTTTAAATCCATAATCATTCTCCTTTATTTTTATTTTATTATACGGCTATACATTTGATCAATATGTATAACTGGTATCCATTTTTCATTGTGTGATTTTATTTTATCACAAATTCCATCTTTAAGTTCCTTTTTTGTTATTGGATAATCAAAAGGCATTACAACATCAAATAAAATATTTGTATGAGTTACACCAGGAACAACTCTAAAATCATGAAACTCTAAGGAATCATCAATCTCTTTTAAAATATTTTTTACTACTTCTTTTATTTTATTAGTTTCTTCATCATTAACTTCAATTGGATCCATATGAATAACTAGTTCAATATTTAATTTACTAGACACTTCTTTTTCAATATTATCAATCAAGTCATGACTTTCCATTACGTCAACTTCACGAGAAACTTCAACATGAACAGTTGCAAAATTCATATTAGGTCCATAACTATGAACTACTAAATCATGAATACCATAAACACCATCATAAGCAAGTATTTCAGAAGATAATTCTTTAATAAATTCATCACTAGGAATCTCACCAAGAAGTGGATCTATTGTTTCTCTAATTAAACTAATGCTAGATACAATAATAAATACTGCAACAAGTAAGCTTGCAATACTATCAACATTAATACTACCCTTACTTACAATAAAGATAACAGTTGAAATTAAAATAGCAACAGTAGTAATACAGTCATTAAGGGAATCTTTAGAATTAGCACGTAATGCATCACTTCCAATTTCTTTTCCCATATTTGTATAGAATATTGCTTGCCAACATTTAACTAAAATAGATAAAACTAAAGAACCAATAACGATATAAACATTTGATACATCAAGAGGAGTAGCATTATTATTAATTAAATCATATATTCCCATAACTGATTCTTTCAATAAAGAAAGCCCAATCATAAGAATTATAAATGAAATAATCATCCCAGTAATATATTCAAATCTTTGATGACCAAATGGATGATCTTTATCAGCTTTTTTAGAACTAATCTTAAATCCAATAATTGTAATAATTGAACCAAGTCCATCCGAAAAGTTATTAACCCCATCTGCAAATATCGCAGGAGAAATACTAATAGTCCCTACAATCATCTTAATAGCAGCTAAGATAATATTACTAATAATACCTACAATTCCCGCAAGTGTACCATATGATTCTCTAACTTTTGGATTTGATGTGTTTTGATAATCTTTAATAAATAATTTAATAAGTAATTTTCTCATATAACTATTATACTCTTTTTTGTAAAATAAATAAACCGATTTAATAATTTTTTCATATATTAAATTAGGAGTGATTAAAATGAACAATGAAATGATAAAAAGAATTAAAGCTAATAACAAATGTTTATTAGTATCAAGTTATAATGATGATATAAGTGTAGGTATATGTAATTATAAATATTGTGATA
>JAZSIL010000181.1:0-6114 GCA_045533785.1 Bacilli bacterium | reverse complement strand
CTTGATGAACCAATCGTATTACAAGTTACAATAGTAAGTAAGGTTACAGTTAATTATTTAAAAAGCAAATTATCAACAGTTGTTTTCACTCTAGAAGTAGAAGGTGAACGAATTAGATGTACGATATTTAATCGTGTATTCTTAAAAGGGAAAATTAATTATGGAACTGTTTTAAGAGTTCAAGGACATTTCTATCAAAACATGAATAATTTTACTGTAAACAATTTAATTATTTGTGATGAAATAAATCGCGATATTGTTCCTACATATAAGATAAAAGATATTGCACATGATAAATATCTTGCTATAATGGAAAAAGCATTTCGTAGATATAAAAACTTAATAGTTGAAACTTTACCTAAAGATTTATTAGAAAAGCATTCATTGCTTTCAATGCAAGAAACTATTTATAAGTTACACTTTGCAGATGATTTTGAACAAATAAACCAAGCTTTAAAAAGAATTAAGTATGAAGAACTGTTACAGTATCAATTATCAATGAAATATTTACATTACATGCGTGAACAAAATCATAACTGTCCGATAATTGATTGTGATTATTCATTACTTGAAAGACTTAATGCTAATCTTGAATATGAATTAACTCAAGATCAAAAACTTGCGATTAATGATATTTTAACTGACCTTAAAGCTCCTTATGCAATGAATCGATTATTACAAGGTGAAGTAGGTAGTGGTAAAACGATTGTAGCAGTTATGGCTATTTTTGCAACTGTACTTTCTGGATATCAGGCAGCGCTTATGTGTCCAACAGAAATATTATCTAATCAACATTATGAAACATTAATTGAAACTTTTAAAGAATATAAAGAAGTAAAACTTGGTCTTTTAACAGGAAGCACAAATGCCACTAAACGTGCTGAAGTAATTGAAAAGTTAAATTCTGGAGAAATTAATGTGATAATCGGAACACATGCGTTGTTTCAAAGTGATGTGGAATATAAAAATTTAGCTTTAGTTGTTACCGATGAAGAACATCGATTTGGTGTTCATCAAAGAGTAATGATTAAAAATAAAGGGTTAGATGTAAATTACTTAAAAATGTCAGCAACTCCAATTCCAAGAACACTTGCTATTAGCGCATATGGAGATACTGATATATCAGTTATTAAAACACTTCCTAGTATTCGTAAAAAAGTTATTACTAAACTAGTTGATAAAGCCGGTAAAAAAGCGGTTATGGAACATATGAAAGAAGAACTTAAAAATGGACATCAAATCTATGTTGTTACACCATTAATTGATGAATCTGAAGCTATTGATACTGCTAATGCGAATGAAGTATATAATAAGATGGTGAAATATTTTGAAGGACAATATAATGTAGGATTAATTCATGGTAAGTTAAAACCTGCTGAAAAAGAAGAGATTATGGGTAAATTTTTAAGAAATGAAATTCATATTCTTGTTGCAACAAGTGTAATTGAAGTAGGTGTGAATGTTGCTAATGCTACAACAATTTTAATTCTTGGTGCTGAGCGTTTTGGTGTTGCAACTCTTCATCAACTACGTGGTCGTGTAATGAGAAGTGGTGCAGTCCCATATTGCTTTTTAATTCCAGAAAATATTACAGATACTTCGCTTGCTAGACTTAAAATGGTTGAAGAAACATCAGATGGATTTGAACTTGCTGAATATGATTTACTACATAGAGGTCCAGGTGAATTCTTTGGTGAACGTCAAGCTGGGGCAATGAACTTTAAATATGCTGATATATTAAAAGATAATGATTTATTAGAACTTGTTAATGAAGATTCTAAAGAAATAATGCTTACTACAAAATTATTTGAATTAGATGATTATAAATATTTACATGATGTAGTTCATGAAAATTATTTAAGAAAAGTTAGTGAGCTAGATTAGGAGGTACTTATGATTAAACTTGCGATAGACGCAATGGGAGGAGATTATGCACCTGAAGAGATTGTTAAAGGTGTAAATCTTGCAATTGAAAAATATAATGATTTAGAATTAGTTCTATATGGTAAACCTGAAGAAATTAAGAAATATTTAAAAGAACATAAAAGAATTACAATTGTTGATTCTCCAAGAGTAATTGATATGGGCGAACATAATCCAATTGCTGAAGTTAGAAACAATCGAGATAGTTCGCTTGTTATGGCATTTAGAGCTGTTAGGGAAAAAGAAGTTGATGGTGTTGTTACAGCAGGTCCAACACAATGTGTTATTGCTGCTGCTCATGTTCATATTGGTAGAATTAAAGGTATGAAACGTTGTGCTTTATGTCCAACACTTCCAACATTTAAAGAGCAAGGAACTCTTATGCTTGACGTTGGTGCAAATACTGACATTAGACCAGAACATATTGCTCAATATACACAATATGCTAACTTTTATGCACAAGAGGTAAAAGGAATTAAAAATCCTAAAATCTATCTTTTAAATATTGGAACAGAACCTGGTAAAGGAAGAGAGTTAGAACAACTTACTTATGATTTACTATCTAAGTTACCAATTAATTTCTGTGGTAATGTTGAATCAAAAGAAATTTTAACAACAGATGCTGACATTATTGTAACTGATGGTTTTACAGGTAATGTGGCTATGAAGGCATTTGAAGGTACAGCAAAAGGTATGGGTGCTCTTCTAAAAAAAGAAATTAAATCAAGTCTTGGCGGTATGATTGGTTACTTGCTTATGAGAAGAAATCTTAAACGATTCCAAGATCATTTTAGTGCTGATAAAGTTGGTGGTGCTACACTATTTGGTGTAGATGGTACAGTTATTAAAGCACATGGATCAAGTAATGCATTTGCATTTTCAAATGCAATTGATCTTGCATATAAATCAGTAAAAGGTGATGTTGTAAATAAAATGAAAGAATTTATTCAAACTCATCCTTTTGAGGAAGTTTCAAATGGCTAATCAAAGAAAAAAGGCATTTAATAAAAAATTATTAAATACTGTCTTAAATAATTTTGGTTTATTTACTACTAACTATAAATATTTTGTTCTTGCATTAACACATTCAACTTATGCTAATGAAAATGGAACAGAAAGTAATGAACGAATTGAGTTTTTAGGTGATGCATTACTTGGTATGTTAACTGCTGAATATATATATAATACTTATCCAGATATGCCAGAAGGTAAAATGACTAAACTTCGTGCAACTTATGTATGTGAAGATGCAAACCTTTCTTATTCAAAAGAATTAGAATTAGATAAATTAATTTTACTTGGTGTTGGAGAAGAAATACAGGGTGGAAGAAATAAAAAAGCTATTATTGCAGATTTATTTGAATGTTTCCTAGGTGCAACGTACCTTACTTTTGGTTTGGATGCTGTTAAAACGATTTTAGAAAAGGTTGTTTTCCCACATATAAAAAGAGTCGATAATGAACAATTCTTTGATTATAAAACAAAACTTCAAGAATATATTCAGGCAGATCATGAAAATAAACTTAAATATATCGTTGTAAAAGAAGTAGGTAAACCTAATGAAAAAGTATTTACAATGCAAGTTTTATTTAATGATATTGTTTTAGGCGAAGGTACAGGTTTATCTAAGAAAACTGCAAGCCAAGCTGCTGCAAAAAATGCGTTAGAAAAATTGGCTAAAGTTTAGAAAAGGAGTAAAATATGTATAAGTTTAATAAAAAGTTTTTAATTATATTTTTATTATTATTTGCATTATTTATATCACCTTCATGTAAAAAAAATAATCAAAAAACATATTCAATTACATATTTAGTTGATGGTGGAATATTAACAAATCAACCCTTAAGTTATGATGGTTCAGTTGATGTTATGTTAACAGCTCCAATTAAAGAAGGATACGAATTTAAAGGTTGGTATGATAATGATTTATTTGTTGGTAACCCTATCTCTATAATTAATAAAGGTGAAAAAGGAGATAAGACTTTTTATGCTAAATGGATTGAAATACCAAAACAAGAATTATATTTTATAACTTTTGTTACAAATGGTGGAATTCTTTTAGAACAACCAATTAATTATGATCAAACACAAGAAGTTATATTGCCAATTCCAATAAAAGAAGGATATACTTTTGAAGGATGGTATCAAGTAAGTGATTTCACAGGCGAAAATGTTAGTAAAATTGAAAAAGGTTCAACTGGCAATAAAGTATTCTATGCTAATTGGAGTATAGATTTACATGTTCATGAATTTATAAATGGAATTTGTGAATGTGGGGAAGTAGATCCCAATTATGTTCCACCTCATGTTCACAACTTTGTAGAAGGAATTTGTGAATGTGGAGAAATAGATCCAAATTATGTTCCACCACACGTACATAACTTTAAAGATGGCAAGTGCGAATGTGGCGAAGTTGATCCAAATTATCAACCACCACACGTACATAACTTTGTAGAAGGAAAATGTGAATGTGGAGAAACAGATCCAACTTACGTTCCACCACACGTACATAACTTTATAGATGGAATTTGTGAATGCGGAGAGATAGATCCTTCTGAAATTGAGTATTCAATTCTAATTAGAGATATTGCTGGAAAACCATTATCTAATTTTCATATCTCTTTTTGCAAAAACAATGATGTTGTTGCAGAAGAATATACAAATGAAAATGGAATAATAAATATTAACTTACCTCGTTATTATTATCAAGTAATAGTGGATGTAAGAAAAGGATATTATTTAGATGAAAAAATATTTAATACAGATTTAATAGGTACACCAATTGTTATTGAAGCTAATATCGATTCTTTAAAGGGAATTGAAGGTAATATCTTTACTAGATATGAACTTGGTGATGTAATGTATGATTTTACACTTACTGATATGGATGGTAAGGAATTAAATCTATATACATTATTAGAAGAAAAGAAAATTGTAGTTCTTAATTTTTGGTTTTATACTTGTGCTCCTTGCCTGGTTGAATTTCCTTATATGGTTGAGGCTTATGAGTCTTTATATGTTAACGAATATGGTGAAACAAGATATTATAAAGATGATATAGCAATTATTTCAATTAATAGTTTGATTTTTAATCAAAATAATTTATTTGAAGATATTATAAAATTAAAAGATAAAATGGAAATTACATTTGATGTAGTACCTGATTTAGATGGAGATACAAATAACACTTCATTTAATCCACTTTTAACTACAATGTTTAATGTAAGTGAATATCCTACTACAGTTGTGATTGATAGTTATGGACTTATTGCAGAAATTGAAAGTGGTGCTATTACTGATACTACTAAATGGACTCGAAAATTTGATAAATATTTAAGTGAAAGTTATTTTCCTGTTTATAATGATCAAAATAATGACGATGAATTAATTAATAAACCTAATTTTAAACAAGAAGATTCAAGTGTATTAGAAAATGCAGTTAATGGAACAAATCATGATGGAACTAAATTTGCTGGTACTTATGCACCTGAAGATAATGATGATGCAGAATATTCTTGGCCATGGGTTGTTGAAGAATTTATGGGTAAACAAACTATAAAACCTTCTAATCAAGATCGAAATTATTCATTCTCAATTGTTTATTTAACGACATATTTAAAAGCTGGTGAAGTTTTAACATTTGATTATTTTGCATCTACTGAAGATTATGACTATTTATATATAATCGTTGATGATACTATAGCAACTTCTATTGTTGGTAAGAGTACAGATTGGGAAACTTCATATGCTTATTTAGCACTTGAAGAAAGAGAATATGAAATTGGTTTCTGTTATTATAAAGATGATTCATATTCTACTGGTGAGGATGCAGTATTTATTACAAATGTACGTGTTCTAACTGAAGATGATATCGATAAAGAAACTTATATCTTTAGAGAATGTGCTACTGGTGCTATTAACCAAATCACAATGAGTTATTCTAACTATGCAAATGTTGTTTATAATGAAGAAGATGGTTATTATCATGTTGGTACTGCATCTGGTCCATACCTACTTGCAGATATGTTAAGTGGTACTAAATGGAGTAACTCTACTTTATATGAAATGAGCTTAGAAAGTTTATGTGTTGGTTCTGATGGTGTTGACTATAATAAAGTAATTGAAGAATATTCAGTATACGCAAGTAATTCTCAAGTTGGTTATACTCCTGTTACTAAGGAATTAGCTGAT
>JAZSIL010000221.1:0-2100 GCA_045533785.1 Bacilli bacterium | reverse complement strand
CAGTAATATTTCCCGAAATATCATATTGATATGTATAATTTTTAACATAATTATGTGTTCCTTGATCGTTAATATAGCCATATTTTACATTTGTAACATCATCATGTATATCATATGCATATTCAATATATTCATTTGACTCATTAATAGTTCTTAAAAGACGATTATAGTCATCATATTCATAGTTAGTTCTATTACCATATGCATCAATCGAGACTAATAAAATATCATAAAATTCATCATAAACTGAAGCACTAAAAGTTGCAAAACCATCCTGATCTTTAGTTTGTTCAATTTTTGCTAAATAATCGGTTCGATAAGTTGAAACAACAGAGCTTTGTTGATATTCATTGTAATAAAGACTTAAATCATCAGATTTACTATAAAAAGTATATGTTTCATTTGTAATTGCTTGAGTTATATTATTATTTATCTTATCTCTTTCAACAATAGACATTTTATTTTCTTGTATTACAGAATCATAGTCAAATTCTTCACTTATTTTATAATTTTTTTGTTCTGTCGAAATTAAAGAGATATTCCCATTTTTATCATATTCATATGATATTTCACTATCAGTTGAATAAATTTTTGAAACAAATCCATTTTCATCATAATCATATGATTTACCATTATGAAAATTAAATAAATGCAAGTTATCTATTCTACCATCGTTTACAGCAAAATTTTCAATTTTGATTTCAATTTTATTATACTCATTAGAAAGATTTAACCCATCATCTACAATTATATTACTTTCTGCATAAATTTCACTTGTTGTTCCACTTGGAAAACGTAATACATAATAAGGTGATGTTGTCGAACTAAAAGAATCATAAAATCTTACACTTAATCTAATGTCGCCATCTTCATAAGGATAATTTACAAAACCACCAATATTAAATAAATCATTACTTTTAGAATAATAAAAGAAACTTTGAGTAGCACATACAGATGATGGAACATTTAGTTGTGACAAGCCGAACATCTTTGTAATGTCTTCTAAATCATAAATATTATTACGATCATATAACATACTTGAATTTAAAGACCAATTAGAGTTTGTTTCAAATGAATGATTAGGAATAATGTTATATAAATTATTTATAACATCATTAGAAATTTGAATATTATCAAAATATGCTTTATCACTACTTGTTAAAGTATAAGAACTACTATTTGATTTAATTCCACATACAATTTTTACTTCCATTGGGTATTCAACAAAAAAAGCTGTATTTACAAATTCAAAATCTGCATTATTAAACTCACAAGGTTCGAAATTTATAATAACACCCGAATCTGAAAGCACTTTTAAATAACCTACATAATCATTTGTATTTGAATAAATATTACTATTTACTTTCGCTATAGCAGAAAGATTATATGTTCCAGGTGCAAGAGAAACTAATTGATATGTTTCGTATAAAGAATTATTTGATCCTGATTTACTTATTTCTAAAACTAAATTTCCATATGGTGCCATTATATTACCATTTAATTTTGCACAATCTTGACCTTCAACACTTTCATTCCAATAAGGAATTTCGTCGACACCATTGTAATCTTCAAAACTAGAATTCATAATTGGATTAATTAGAACATTCAACGGATCGCTTACATATTTAATTTGATTTTTTAATAAATAATTTGGTTTATCTTTAGATAATTCATCTGCAAAATTTTTATATTCATAGTATATAGCATAACCTTCTGAATCAACTAAACTTATCGTATGACCTAAATAATCAAATGAATAAGTTTTTTTATATCCATCATAATCTTCATATTCAGTATGACTTCCAAAATATTCAATAGAAAACACTTCTTTATACTCACTATAATCAAATAGTTTTACACTACATTTACTAATTTTATTAAACTCATATTCTAAATGAATTCCACTATAATAATAGTGATAGTTTTCATAATTATATGTTGACCCACTTTTTAATGCAGCAACTAAATAATTGTTTTCATCATAATTATAGTATATTCGTTTAATTAAATGTTTATCTTTATAGTATAAAATATCATTTTGTCTATCTCCTTCATCTTCATAAGTCGCAGAATTAATTTCTTCCATTTCTTCAAAATAAT
>JAZSIL010000152.1:0-5479 GCA_045533785.1 Bacilli bacterium | reverse complement strand
TTCTTTGTTCCAAAGATTAAATATCCTGGATCTTCTAGTGTTTTTACGTTAATTACACCAGCAAGACGTTCTCCATCTGAGAATTTTAGTAAATTTACAATAGGAAGTCCTTTAGAGAATCTTCCTTGAGCAGGAATTTGATATGCTGTTAAGTTATAAACTTGTCCAAAATTAGTAAAGAACATAATATTATCGTGACTTGAAGTGTACATCATCTTTTCAACAAAGTCATCTTCTTGCATCTTTGTACCTGTAATACCTTTACCACCACGTTTTTGAACTTTATAAGTATCAACACTTAGACGTTTAATGTAACCTCTATTAGTAATTGTAATAATTACATCTTCTTCTGGAATTAAATCTTCATCTGCAACATCTAAATCTTCTGTTAAATCAATTTCAGTCTTTCTTTCTGTACCAAATTTTCTTTGAACTTCAGTTAATTCATCAACGATAATACTCATTAATTTTTCGCGACTTTCTAAAATTGACATTAAATATTCAACTAATTCACGAAGTTCAGCTGCTTCTTGTTGAAGTTTTTCAATTTCTAGACCTGTTAAACGTTGAAGTTTCATGTCTAGAATAGCTTTTGCTTGAATTTCAGATAGAATAAACTTAGCCATTAATTGATTTACAGCATCTTCTGTTGATTTCGATTTCTTAATTGTTGCTACAACTTCATCAATATCAGCAAGAGCTATTAATAATCCTTCAACAATATGTAGTCTGTTTTTAGCTTTTTCTAAATCATATTCTGTTCTTCTTGTTACAACCTCAATTTGATGTTTAACATAAGCTTCTAAAATTTGCTTTAAGTTTAGACATTTTGGTTGTCCATGATCTAGTGCAATCATATTTACACTATATGTTGTTTGCATTTGTGTAAAACGATATAAATTGTTTAAAATTACATTAACATTCGCATCTCTTCTAATTTCAATAACGATTTTCATACCTTTTCTACTTGATTCATCACGTAAATCGGTAATTCCTTCAATTATTTTATCTTTAGCAAGTTCTGCAATTCTTTCAATTAATCTTGTTTTATTAACTTGATAAGGAATTTCTCTAACTAAAATCTCTTTTTTACCATTAGAAAGGTCAACAATTTCAACTTTTGCACGACATGTTACTGTTCCAACACCTGTTTCATAGGCTTGTTTAATATTTGATAACCCCATTACTGTACCACCAGTAGGGAAATCTGGTGCTGGAATATAGTCCATAAGTTGATCAATTGTAATATTAGGGTCTTTAATTAATGCAAGTGTAGCATTTATTACTTCTGATAAGTTATGAGTTGGGATACTTGTTGCCATACCTACCGCAATACCTGTAGCACCATTTACTAAAATATTAGGGAATTTTGCAGGTAAAACTTCAGGTTCTTGTTCAGATCCGTCATAGTTATCCATAAAATCAACTGTATTTTTACCTAAATCCTTTAACATTTCGTTTGCAATTTTGCTTAAACGTGCTTCAGTATAACGCATATGGGCAGCGCCGTCACCATCAACTGAACCAAAGTTACCGTGTCCTTCTACTAAAGTATAGCGATAACTAAAGTCTTGAGCCATACGAACCATTGCTTCATAAATTGCACTATCCCCATGTGGATGGTATTTACCCATAACGTCACCAACAATACGGGCACTTTTCTTATAAGGTTTATCACTAAAAACGCCTAGTTCGCTCATTGTATATAAAATTCTTCTTTGAACCGGTTTTAAACCATCTCTAACATCCGGTAATGCACGCGCTACAATTACGCTCATTGCGTATGATAAGAACGAATCTTGCATACAGTTTGATAGATTTATTGGCATTATATGGTCAATATGACTTTCTAGCAATTCTTTATCTTTTTTTGCATCTTCTCTAGACTTTTCTAAATCCGCCTCATCTTCTTCATCTTGATCTGTTTCAGAGTCATTTTCTTCTATTTCTTCGTCTTGATTTTCATTATCTTCGTTTTGATACTCATTTTCAATCTCTTCAAGACTTCTAATTTTTTTCTCAGCCATAGATTTTTACCTCCTTAAATGTCAAGATTTTGTACATAAACAGCATTTTCTTCAATAAATTTACGTCTTGGTTCTACTTCTTCACCCATTAACATTGTAAATACTGCGTCTGCTTTTTCTACATCAGTTAAAGAAACTTGTAATAAAGTTCTTCTATTTGGATCCATTGTTGTTTCCCATAGTTGTTCGGCATTCATTTCACCTAACCCTTTGTAACGTTGAATTTGTGGTCTTCCGCCCATTTCGCTTAATTTTATATTTAATTCTTCATCACTATATGCGTATTCTATCTTTTTACCTACTTGAATTTTATATAGTGGAGGTTGCGCAATATAAACGTAACCTTTTTCAATAATAGGTCTCATATAACGATAGAAAAATGTAAGTAAAAGCGTTCTAATATGCGCTCCATCGACATCGGCATCGGTCATGATAACAATTTTATGATAACGAGCATTATCAACATTAAATTCTTTACCTACACCTGTTCCGATAGCTTGAATCATAGATAGAATTTCTCTATTATTATAAATTCTGTTGCTAGCAGCTTTTTCAACATTTAATACTTTACCTCTTAATGGCAAGATTGCTTGATAGTATGAATCTCTTCCTTGTTTAGCAGAACCTCCGGCAGAATCCCCTTCGACGATGTACATTTCAGCAAGCGCTGGTTCTTTTGTACGACAATCAGCTAGTTTTGATGCAAATCCTAATGAGTCTAACGGACTCTTTCTACGCGTAGCTTCACGTGCTTTTTTAGCCGCAATACGGGCCCTTAAAGCGAGGATTGATTTTTCTACGATAGTTTTTGCGTTTGTAGGGTTTTCTTTCAAATATGCGTCCAATTTATCGCTCATAGCTTGAGATACAATACGTCTTACCTCTGTATTTCCAAGTTTTGTCTTTGTTTGACCTTCAAATTGTGGTTCGCTAATCTTACAAGTAACAATTGCAGTTAAACCTTCACGAACATCATCACCAGTTAAACTTTCATCTTTTTTAAAGATATTTGAACTTTTACCATAATTATTTAGAATTCTAGTTAAACTTAATCTAAAGCCATCTTCATGCGTTCCACCTTCATGATTGGCAATATTATTAGTAAATGCTCTAATATCACAACCATAATCTTCTGTATATTGAAAAGCAATTTCAATTGTTACACCTTCAACAACGTCCTCAACAACAATTACATCGTTATGTATAGGCTTTTTCTTACGATTAAGATACTTAACATACTCAACAATACCACCTTCATAACAGTAATCTTTATAAACATGTTTTTCATTATCCTCATTTCTTGCATCTTTAATTGTTAATTTTAACCCTTTATTTAGAAAAGCAAGTTCTTGAATTCTTTCTCTTAATACTTCATATTCATAAATTGTTGTTTCTTTAAAAATTTGTTTATCAGGTTTAAATACTACTGTAGTTCCTGTACGATCTGTTTCGCCAATTATATCCAAACTTGTAACTGGTTTACCACGTTCAAAACGTTCTTTATATATTTTTCCATTACGATGAACATAAACTTCCAACCATTCACTAAGTGCATTAACTACGGAAGCACCTACACCATGTAGACCACCTGACACTTTATAGTTACTATTATCAAATTTACCACCTGCATGAAGAACAGTAAAAATAGTTTCAGTTGCAGAAACTTTTGTCTTAGGGTGAATATCAACAGGCATGCCTCGTCCGTTATCCACAATTTTTACCACATTTTCTCCTAAGTTATCCACAAGTAATTCTACATCTATTTGTGTACAAAAACCTGCTAAGGCTTCGTCTACAGAGTTATCTACTATTTCCCAAACTAAATGATGTAACCCTTTAGGTCCTGTAGAACCGATGTACATCCCCGGTCTTTTTCTAACGGCTTCTAAACCCTCTAAAACCTGTATCTCACCGGCATTATATTGTTTATCTTCCATACTTATTCACTCCTTCTATCTAACTCAACAAGCAAAGCGTTATCGAGCATTTTATTATCCAAATCCGAAATTGACGATGTTGTAATAATTGTTTGATAGTTTGGATTCAAACAATTAATTAAAGCATTTTGTCTACTTTTATCTAACTCACTAAATACATCATCTAAAAGAAGCGTTGGTGCTTCTTTTTTTATTTCGTTAATTAAATCCGCTATACCAAGTTTAACACTGAGCATTGCATTTCTTTGTTGTCCTTGTGAACCAAACATGCTAACATTTTTATTATTTATAATAAAAATATAATCATCTCTATGTGGACCAATTGTTGTAAATCCTCGTTTTAAATCCTCTTGTAAAGTTCTATTATAATCTTCCTCTGTCAAACATGAAACAGACGGATAGTACTTTAATTCAAACGACTCTTGTCCATCGCTAATTTTATAGTGAAAATTCTTCGCTAATTGAGAAATTTTTTCCACAATTTCTTTTCTAAAGTCTATTATCTTATTTCCATAATCAATTAGTTGTTTAGAAAGAACTTCAAGAACATTTAGCAATTCGCTTCTATTTTCAAAACTAAGACGTTTTAAAAGGGTATTTCTGTCTTTTAAAATCTTTTTATAATAATTACTCACAAAAAGATAATCTTTCGAAATTTGACAAAAAACAAGGTCAAACAGTTTTCTTCTTTCTGATCCCGAACCCTTTAATTTTAGAAAATCTAAAGCCGAAAAACAGATCACATTAAAATATCCTACATAATCGCTTAACTTAGAATATAAAAAATTATTAATTTTTACTTGTTTTATTGCTTTATCATAATAAAGAGAAACTTTATCAGACTTATTTTCTGACTTTAAAACACCCTCAATGTAAAAATATCCTGAATCATAGTTAATTAAATCATCATAATCACTAGTTCTAAACGACTTTATGGTACTTAAGCAATTAATAGCTTCAATTATCGTAGTCTTCCCAACAGCATTTTTTCCATGAATTATAGTGACATACGGCGAAAATTCAATAGTTTTTTCGTTAAAATTTCTAAATTTTTGTAATTTTAAATGACTTACAATCATTTTTTTAATTTTACAACAAATTTTTGCCCATTAATTTCTACTAAATCACCAGAAAAAAGCTTCTTTCCTCGTCTTTTTTCCTCAATTTCGTTGACAAAAACAGTGTTTTCTTCTAAATAAATTTTTACTTCACCACCAGAGTAAATTAGCCCTGAAAACTTTAAAAATTGACCTAAAGTTATTGGTTCAGAATGAATCACAATTTCAACCATAAAATCACCTCTTTTTTATACTAATATTATACCAAAAAATTATCGTTTTTTCCACTGATTTGACCACACTTTTTTTACAGGATTTTTAAGCTGTTTTTCACCCCTTTTTGGGTGATAAATTTTTATGCGATTTTTTCCTATCAAAAAATTGACGTTTTCTTTTTAAAACACACAAAACAGTGCTTTTTTTTACATAAATATGTATATTCCTTATTATTATATAT
>JAZSIL010000295.1:0-4178 GCA_045533785.1 Bacilli bacterium | reverse complement strand
TAATCGATCAACATGCTGCAATGGAAAGATGTATGTATGAAAAGATTAGAAAATCTTTTGAAAAAGAATCTAATCAATCTTATGAATTATTAGTTCCAATCAAATTAGAATTTAGTGTTTCTGAAATTCTTCTTATCAATGAAAAAGAACCTGAATTAAATAAATTAGGTATTAAATTTGAACCATTTGGAGGTACAACAATCATTGTTAGAGAGATACCTTTATGGATTCCTAAAAATTTAGAAATTGAGTTTATTAATGACATTATTAATCACTTAATTAATAATCAAAATGTTTCTAAAAGTGTTATGTATGAAAGCCTAGCTAAAAAGTTATCTTGTAAAAAATCTATTAAAGCAAATACTTTTATTTTAGATTCTGAAGTTAAACAATTAATTAATAATCTTAAACTTTGTGAAATGCCTTATACTTGTCCACATGGCCGTCCAACACTTGTAAAAATTTCTACTTATGAAATTGAAAAAATGTTTAAGAGGGTTATCTAATGGACAAGGTCGTTATCATAACCGGTCCTACAGCGGTTGGAAAAACAAAGTGTTCACTATTAGTTGCTCAAGCGCTTAAAACTGAGATTATTAATGGTGATGCATATCAAGTATATAAAGGCATGAATATTGGAACTGCTAAACCAACAAAAGAAGAATTATCTAAAATTAAACATCATTTAATTGATTATCTAGATCCTTTAGAATCATTTAGTGTTGCCGATTATCAAAAAATTGTAAGACAAAAAATAAATGATTTTAAAGAAAAAAACTTAGTTCCTTTAATTGTTGGTGGAAGTGGATTATATTTAGAAAGTGTTATTTGTAATTATACTTTTGATGGAAAAACAAGAGATGCTAGTTTTGAAGAAAAGTATCTTAATTTATCAAACGAAGAATTACATGCATTATTAAAAGATATTGATCCTGTTTCATATGAAAATATTCATCCAAACAATAGAAAAAGAGTTTTAAGAGCTTTAGAATTAGCACTTAGTAATGAACAAAAAGGAACTAAAAAGAAAGAAATGTTATATGATGCATTAGTAATCGTTTTAAATGATGATCGAAATGCTTTATATAACCGAATTAATTCTAGAGTTGATAAAATGCTTGAAGAAGGTTTACTTGAAGAAGTTAAAAGTTTTTATCCAGATAAACTAGGGACAACCGCTAAAGCTGCAATAGGCTATAAAGAATTATTTGACTATCTAAGTGGTAAGTATACCTTAGAAGAAGCAATTGATAAAATTAAACAATATTCAAGAAACTACGCAAAGCGTCAACTTACATGGTTTAGAAACAAAGAATATGTTACAGAAGTATTAATAGATGTTAATAACTTTGATAACACTGTTAAACAAGTATTAGAACTAATTATAAATTTTCTAAATAATTAATAATTTAGGAGTAAACTATGAAAAAAACTATTTTAAGACTTTTATTATTATTTCTTATGATTAATTTAGTTACAGGATGTAAACAAAAAGACAATAGTGATTATAATAATAAAGAAAATAACAATGAAAACAATGTTCAAGAAACTACATTAAACATTATTTCATATGATATTATTAATACCTCATCAAGTGATGAAATAATTTTAGATTCTAATGTAAATAGTATTGATTTTGAAATTAAAATTGAAAATAGCAATCGAATATCTTTTGTGGATATGGTATTAAATATTTCATATCTTGACAATCCTGTTGTATTTAGTGAAGGTAGCAAATATAATTGCGAGACTATAACAGAATTAATTAATAATAACTATGTTACAACGATTAATTTTAATCTAGATATTTCCGAAATTACAACTTATGATAATCAAATTACAATCTCAGAAATAAGATTTCTAAATGAATACTCTGAATATATAAACGTTACTTTAAATGATAAAGTAAATAAAACAATTAAATTTCATAAACATTTATATAATAGTAAAATAGAAACAATCGATTATTTATATAGTCATGGTGAAAATAATTCACCTACTAAATACTATTTTTCTTGTAAATGTGGTTTAAAAGGAGAAAAATTCTTTGATGGAACTATCGAAATACCACATAATTTCGAAAAAATCCAAGATAAAAAATATTTAAAAGCTAGTGCAAACTGTTTACATGGT
The DNA here is from genome assembly GCA_045533785.1 of Bacilli bacterium. Taxonomy (GTDB): domain Bacteria; phylum Bacillota_I; class Bacilli_A; order ML615J-28; family CAG-313; genus UBA1737. The sequence continues at coordinate 2,045 of JAZSIL010000295.1, read as the reverse complement.
GATATTTATTACTATATTTGTTCGTGTGGTAAACAAAGTGATGATTTTTATGAAGTAGAAGATACTAAAATTGAACACAATTTTGTGATTAATCAAACTACTATGCTATATACTTGTGAACATTGCGGCGAAGTAGAAAACGAATCAATAGATACATCAATTACGGATTCACTTAAACTAACAAGCACTTGGAAAGATAAAGATTTTGTTAAAGATGGTATTGGTGAAGTAAAATTATCCTGTGTTATAGATGGTGACACTGCAAAATTTGAAAACTTAAATGGTGAAATTGTCACATGCCGTTTCTTAGGTGTAGATGCTCCAGAATCGATTTATAAAATTGAACCATGGGGACTTGATGCAAGTCACTTTGTAAAGGCAAAATTAAATAATGCTTATAAAATTATATTACAATTTGAAAGTGAAGAAGAAAAATTTGACACAACAGGTGAAAGATATCTAACTTGGGTATGGATAATAGATGAAAATGGTGACTCAAGACTTTTAAACTTAGAACTTATTGAAGTTGCATTAGCATATGCTAAAAAAACTAATACATCATTAGATGAATTATTAACTAAAGCTGCTGATAAGGTTTCTAATACAAAATGTCGTATTTATGGAGAAAATACTGATCCTAATTATAATTATGATACATTTCCTCTAGCAACATCTTTAAAAGAAATTAAAGAAAAATATGGAACTATTGAAGCTGGTGTTCAAGGTTTAGATAATGGTAAAAAAGTTGTCATTACTGGTGTTGTTGCAAGACTAGATGGTACAACTTCTGCATATATTCAACAATATTCTCAAGTTGATAACAAATATTATGGCATTTATGTATATGGAGGCTATGAATCTAGACCTGGACTTAAATTAGGCAATAGTGTTATTATTGAAGGTAAAATTAGCTATTATGTTGGTATGCTACAACTAACAGACATTAAAGTAACAATAACAGAGTTAGCACCAGATAATCCACATTCTGTTATAAATATAGATTATATTGAAGATAAAACGGTAATAAATACTAATAATCCAATAATGTTTGGTAATTTAGTTACAATTACTGATTTAGTTGCTATAGGTGGTTATGATAGTTCTGATAACAACGCATTTACTATCAAAACAACTTATGTTGATAAAGATGGTAACAATATTAGACTTGATATTCGTGTTGGAAATAATGCTAATTTAGTTGGACCTGATGGTAGAATTACAAGTTATGAGTATTTTGTAGGAAAAACAATTAAATCTTTAACTGCTGTTATATCATATTATGACTATAATACAGATGATTCAAATAATGGTTATATTCAAATGATATTAACATTGTTTGATGATATTATATTAGAAGATTAAATAATAAATCTTAATGGATAAATAATGAACCATTTTATCGTTATTTATCCATTTTTTTTATTTATGTGATAAAATAAAAGTATAAAAATTAAAGGATTATTGATATGAATAATAAAAAATTTATTACAGAAAATATTGTTTTAAATGCTTATGGATATACACAAAATAATAGAGGTTACTATGATTATAGCAACAGTTATTTTGATGAAGATATAGAGTTAAAAGTCGGAAACTCTTATCGTGCAATGGGTTTTAATATTATAATCAAAGAAATAACAAACGAATTTGTTCAGCTAGAAGTTTTGAAAAGTGATTATGATGTTTCAAAAAAAGATTATGTTTATAAATTTTATCAAAACATTACATTAAAAGATTTTAATCATACATACATAGAAAAATATAGTTACTCATCAGGAAAAGATGATTATTTTGTTATCGATTCTGCAGAGTTTTCAATAAGGTTAAAGGAAAGTAAGATTATTAAAATTACTAATACAGTTAATTCTCTTAATACATCGCTGCAACAAATTAATTCATTATTAGATATTAACAGATCTTATTTTCAATTATTAGATGATCTTGAAATTTTAATCTTTAGAGGAACTGATGAAAAGTAATTGCCTTACAACCCTCAAACTAATGATTATAATAAATTACAAGAATTAATCAAAAAAAACAATAAA
>JAZSIL010000062.1:0-2999 GCA_045533785.1 Bacilli bacterium | reverse complement strand
CTTTTACTTTGTATTGTTCTAATACTTTTATACTTTGAAATTCCATATCATCTACTCCTTTCTATATTTATATTATTTATATATTATACATTAAATCTAAATAGCATGATGTCACCATCTTGAACAACATAATCTTTACCTTCAAGACGTACGCGACCTGCTTCTTTAACTTTTAAAGGTGTTCCATATTTCATAAGATCATCATATGAATATGTTTCTGCTTTAATAAAACCTTTTTCAAAATCAGTATGAATAACACCAGCACATTGAGGAGCTTTCATACCATTTTTAAATGTCCAAGCACGACATTCTTTTTCACCTGCAGTAAAAAAAGTTCTAAGTCCAAGAAGTTCATAAGCTTCTTTGATTAATTTGTCAAGTCCACTTTCTTTAACACCCAAATCTTCTAAGAACATTGCACGTTCTTCATCATCTAGTGCTGATAGTTCTTCTTCAATTTTAGCTGATATAACTACAACTTTAGATCCTTCTTTACTTGCGTATTCTCTTACTTTTTCTACATATTCGTTTCCTGTTGCCATATCATCTTCAGATACATTACAAACATATAACATTGGTTTCATTGTTAAGAATTGATAGTTCTTAATAAAGAATTTTTCATCATCAGTTAATTCAACACTTCTTGCAGGCATGTTATTCATAAAAGCATCACGAAGTCTAGTTAGAATACTATATTCAATAACAGCTTCTTTTTCTACTTTATGTTGTGCTTTCTTTTCGATCTTTGGAATACGATTTTCAACAACTTCTAAGTCTGCTAATATAAGTTCTAAATTAACAATTTCAATATCATCAATTGGATCAACTTTACCAGAAACATGTGTAATATTTGAATCATCAAAACATCTAACAACTTGACATATCGCATCTACATCACGAATATGACTTAAGAATTGATTTCCAAGACCTTCACCTTTAGAAGCCCCTTTAACAAGACCCGCAATATCAGTAAATGAAAAACTTGTTCTCACAACACTTCTTGGATTAACAATCTTAACAATATTATCTAATCTTTCATCTCTTACTTCAACAACACCAACATTTGGTTCAATTGTTGCGAAGGGAAAATTAGCCATATAAGCACCTGCTTTTGTTATGGCATTAAACAATGTTGACTTTCCTACATTTGGAAGTCCAACTATACCTGCAGTTAAACTCATTTTATACTCCTTAATTTATACTAAAAATATTAATATTTGAATTATAATAATTAAAACACGTAACAAAATATTTAAACCTACACTACGATTTGAATTAATATAAATACCAGTCATGATAAAACTAATAATTAATGATGTAATAATAGTTTCAACACACATTAACCATGCGAAATCAGCAATAGCACCAATAAGTCCACCAACAATAATAATCATTGTATCACTTAGCATTGTAGAATCATCAAGTGCATCAATCAATAATCTTCTAAAAACAATTTCCTCAACAATAGCTACACAAATTAACGAAATTAAAATAAATAATACATTTGACTCTTTTCCACTGAAAAATCTTGCATAGCCACTATGTAAATAATCAGTAAATGTGTTTGGAATAACTCTGGTTACATTAGTTAATAATGATAAAAGAGAAACAATTATCACTCCCATAAAACCAAGAACAAAACAACTTACAAATTGCTTCTTATTACCATTCCAAACGAAATCCATTAATTCTTTATGATGCACAATTATTATGGAAAAAAGTGTAATCACCGAACTAATTAACAGTCCATATGAAAACTTAGATAAATCTGTATTACTATCTTTTTGAATGACAGCAAGTGTAACCATAATAATCCCGTTACCAAAAAAAGCAAGAATTAAAAATAATAATGCTCCTATTTTAAAACGATCAAGTGGACCACCACCAAAATTACCAGTTTCCATAGCTCTTTTCATTTGCTCACTATGTTCCCCACATGATTTGCAATATTCTTCATTTTTGTCTAAAACTCTATAACAATTTTGACATCTAATTTTCATATTTACCTCTTAAATCTAATCATAGTAAATTCTTCCTAGTAATTTATTATACCACATTATCATCTTTTTTGCAAGAAAACTAAAAGATAAAAAATTAGCATTAAATACTCTTCTTCATATCTTAATAAATAACTATATAAAAAGATAAAAAAAGTCTCTTTAAAAGACTTTAAAATTTAAAAATTAATTATTTAATAAAACATTATCCAAAAATTCCCGTTAAAAAGATTTCAATACCAATTAATATTAAAATCACTCCACCAAAAATAGCGGCATTTTTAGAATACTTTGTCCCTACCTTTTTACCAATCTTAATACCAAAATAACATATAACAAAAGTAATAACTGCAATTATTAAAGAGGAAAGACTAGCATTTAAAATATTATATTTTGCGTTAGTAAATCCAACTGAAAGTGCATCAATTGATGTTGCAACCCCTTGAACAATAATTAAGAATAAACCTTGTTTTTTGCAATCACAATCCTCATAATCACATTCTTTAATACCATCAATAATCATCTTGATTCCTAAAAAAGCAAGTAACCCAAGTGCAATCCATGGAATAAACTTTTCAAAACTTGTAAACATACTCGTAATAGTATGAACACAAACCCATCCAATTAAAGGCATTAATCCTTGAAATACACCAAATACTAAAGCTACGAATAACATTTTCTTTTTCTTCATGCATGGTTCATTCATTCCATTTGCAAGTGATACAGAAAATGCATCCATCGCAAGTCCAATACCTAATAAAATTGAATTAAAGAAAAATACAAAACTTAAATCCATAAATTACTCCTTATTTTATAACTATCATATTATATCATATTTATAGCCAAAAATCATTATTAAACATTTTTTAATAAATTGTGGTATAATACTTATGAGGTATAAAATATGTATTATTATCTGCTTATCGCAATATCAAAAGAAATCACATTAAAACAACAATTAGACGTGCTTTTTATTGGAAATGACTTTATTTTTATTGATGA
>JAZSIL010000147.1:0-2112 GCA_045533785.1 Bacilli bacterium | reverse complement strand
TGATTACCCTCAAATTCTACAATATCGCCATCAACTAATTTTTTGCCTCTTTGTAATTCCACATTACCATTCACTAATACAAGTCCATCCTGGATTACAAATTTGGCTTCTACACCGGAATCTACCAAACCGGCAGCTTTTAAAGCCTGGCCAAGTTTGATGTAATCCTCTTTTAATTTGATAATTTCCATACTTATCAATACCTCTTATTAATTTAAACTTAAGAAACAGTTGTAAAATTAACAGGGAGAATTAAATAAATATAATTATTTTCATCATCTCTAATAAAACATGGTGATTTAGGATTCATTAAATAAACTGAAATAGTTTCATCATCTATAACTCTTAAAGCATCAATTAAGAATTTAGGATTGAAACCAATCATTAAATCCCTACCATTTTTTTCGATGTCAATTTCTTCATTCATACTACCTACTGTGGAATTTATTTTAAGTTCCATTGAATTATCGGTAATATTAATAATAATAGGTTTTTTGTCTCCTTCTTTAACAAGAAGAGTAGCTCTGTCAATACAACTTAAAAATTCTTTTTTATTAACTTTTAATTTTGTTTCATAATCATTGGAAAGCATCTGATCAATCTTAAAATATTCGCCTTCAATTAATCTTGAAACAACAGTTGTATTATCAAATTCAAATAAAGCATGCTTATCTGTAAAGTAAATACTTATATCCTTATCTGCATCACCTGATAATATCTTACTTATTTCATTTAATGTTTTACCTGGGATAATTACTTTTGAAGGAGCATATGAATTTTTCATTTTAATCTTACGGATAGAAATTCTGTGTCCATCCAAAGATACTACTCTAAGTTCATCACCATTAATTTCAAACAATTCACCGGTCATTAATTTATTGGTGTCATTATCAGCAATTGAAAAAATAGTCTGTCTAACAGCTTCTTTCAAAGTAAACTGGGATAATATAACAGGAGTTGTCTTTTCAATAATAGGTAAATAAGAAAAATCTTCTCCTGATTTACCTATGATAGTAAACTGTGCTTTCTCACATGTAATAACAGTTTTGTAATTAGAATCTGTTTCAATTGTAATATTGTTATCCGGTAATTTTCTGATGATTTCATAGAAAATCTTTGCATCAAGTGCAACAATACCTTTTTCTACTATATTACCTTCTATAATTGTATCTATTCCAAGTTCTGTATCATTAGCAGTTAATTTTATAATTCCTTTTGAAGCATCTATAAGAATACATTCTAAAATAGACATGGTAGTCTTACTTGGAACTGCTTTTGATACAATCTGTACTCCATTTAATAAATCAGATTTTGCACAAACTAATTTCATTTGTTTATAACTCCTTCCTTGTGTGAAAAATGGTTTCTTATGTTTTTATTATTTAATTAATTTAGTAGTAATATTATTAAAGGATGTGATTATGTGGAAATCCTTATTTTAACCAATTATTAAGCCACTTTTTTATATTAATAACTTTGTTTAAAAGATGTTTATAAGGTGTGGATTAATAAAAATTATTGTGGATTAATTTTTTTGGTGATGATATCAATTCTTTCTTTTAACTGAGAATTAGTTTTAATATCTGTTTCTATCCTCTTAATTCCGTGGATAACTGTTGTATGATCTTTTTTATTTAATATAGTAGCAACATCACTTAAAGAAATATCAGTTAAGTTACGGCAAAGATACATACAAACCTGTCTTGGTAAAACAAATTCTGCGCTTCTTTTCTTAGAAGTAATATCATCCGCATTAACACCAAAATCTTCAGATACTATATTAATAATAACCTGTGGTGTAATTTCTCTTTTTGTATCCGGATTAATAATGTCTTTTAATGCATCTTCAGCAAGTTCTAAAGTAATTTCTGACTGATTTTCAATTTTAGATTTAGCAATGATGCGGTTAAAAGCACCCTCTAATTCTCTAATATTAGATTTAATATTGGTAGCAATGTATTGGATAATTTCATCATCTACCTTTTTTTCATAGTTTTCGGCATTCTTACGTAGGATTGCCATTCTTGTTTCATAATCAGGAGCTTGAATATCACAAGTTAATCCCCATTCAAAACGGCTTCTGAATCTTTCTTCCAAAGTTTCCATTTCTTT
>JAZSIL010000090.1:0-4356 GCA_045533785.1 Bacilli bacterium | reverse complement strand
AGTAGTCTTTGCATCATGAATAGCACGGTGTTGCTGTTCAATTTCAACTTTTAAAAATTTTGCACAAGCACCTAAATTAAATCTTTTTAGTCCTTGTTCTGGATATAAACTACGAGCAATAATAATTGTATCTATACAAGGATATGGACCTTCAAAAATACCTAAATCATTCATTTTAGTATAAATAAAGTCAGTATCAAAAGGAGCATTATGAGCAACTAAAACACACCCTTCAATAAATTTTTTAAATTCAGGTAAAACTTCTTCTATTGGTAAAGCATCAAAAACTGTATCATTAGAAATAGAAGTAAGTTTTGTAATCGCTTCTGAAATACGTTTAGAAGGTTTTACAAATTCTGAAAAACTATCAATAATCATACCATTATTAATTTTAACACCACCAATTTCAATAATTTCATGAAAATTAACACAAAAACCAGTAGTTTCAATATCAAATACAACAAATGTAGCATCATTTAATTCAATATCTTCATTTGTTAAAGCAATTTTAATATCATTTAAGTTTATATAATTTGCTTCTAAACCAGCAATAGGCTTAATGTTATGTTTCTTACATGCTTTAAAAAAGTCAGGGAATATATGACAGTTTTCATGATCAGTTACAGCAACTGCAGAATGACCATATCTACTTGCTTGAGCAACATATTCATCAACATTTAAAATACTATCTAATACGCTCATTTTAGTATGAGCATGTAATTCAACACGTTTTTCAGGTTGTCCATCAAATCTAACACGATAGGAATCTACACCTTTTAGTATTAAACTATTACACATAATAACAACACTCTTAGCGAAGTCATCCCATTCTATTGAACCAGTAATTTCTACAAATTTACCAACCTTTAATTCTTTTTCAAATATTTCAGCATCTTCATCTTTATAGAAACGCTTAAAAATTATTGTATCTTTATAATTAGTAATTGATCCAGTGTATAAATTTAAATCTTTACCAGTTTTTTTACTTTTTAAATGTTTAACTTCACCCTTAACTAATACACCATTAACAGTAACTTTAGTTGTTCCATTAATTTGATTAAATTCTTGAATTTCAATACTAGATACAGGAATTTCATCAATCGAAACTTCCATAGGTTTATTTTTGTAAAAACCATTATATGTATTACCAGTTGTATTAGAAACAGCATCTAATTGCATTCTCTTATAGTTTTCTTCACCTATTGCAATATTATGATTTTCTAATACTTGCAATTCTCTTTCATGTTCAGCTTTAAAATCAGTTCCATCATCACTTATTTCAACAAAAAATTCTATTTCTATTAAACCATAATTATTAAAAAATTTTTTAATTAATTTACATTGTGCATCTACAACTGCTTTTTCCATTTCAGTTCCAACACTTATCATTATTTCATTTGTTACTAGTTCAAATGGATATTTTCTGATAATTGTAATTTCACGTTTTACTGTTGAAAGAACTCTAATAGCTTCTTCAAAATATTCTGCAATTAAAATATTATTTAATCCATCTAGAATACTATTGCGATAAATAACAGAAAATTTACATTCTTCTGTTCCGATTTCTTCTTGTAAATACTTTCTAATACTACTAGTTAAAAAATTAATTCGTTCAACACTTAATAAATTATCAAACTCAAGAGTAATACGCCAAGTTTTATTATCATTTAATAATACTCTATTAACTAATTCACCAGTTAAAATATCATTTGTAGCTTCGATATTCATCATTTTTAGCATATTTAGCCATCGTTCATTTCTTGTCATAGCATAATACTCCTTCTTTTTTTATTATAATTATATCAAAAAAATATATTTTTTTGATATTTTAAATAATTTTTTTATGATAATAATAAATCTTCAAAACTATACACTTCTGTTGCAAGTTTTTCAATAAAATCTCTTTCATGTGATACGAAAATAATCGTCCCTTGATATTTTTTTAACGCATCAAGCAAGTCATTTTTTGCATTAACATCTAAGTGATTAGTAGGTTCATCTAATATAAGTACATTAGACTTAATCATCATCACTTTACATAATTTTAATTTAGATTGTTCTCCACCTGATAAAGTCTTAATAGGTTGTAAAACCATATCACCACGAAGTCCACATCTAGCAAGTAGACTTCTTATCTCTTTATGCTCCATCTTTGGATATAAATTATGAATTTCTTCAAGTGCATTAATATTAGGATTATCAAAATTATGTTCTTGTTCAAAATAAGCAATTTTTACATTATCAACAAATTTATAACTTCCACAAATTGGTTTTAGTTCACCTATTAAAGTCTTCAATAAAGTAGATTTTCCAATTCCATTAAATCCTGTTACTGCAAGACGTGTACCACTTTTTATTATAAAAGATATCGGTGGAAGTAAACTTGATGTATAACCAATTTCTAAATCTTTAACCTCTAAAAACTTATGTGATGCAATAGGTGAATAATTAAAATATAGATTTAATCTAATATCACCACTTTTAGGTGCATCAAGAACATCAATACGTTCTAGCATCTTTTCTCTACTTTTAGCTTGACGAGCAGTAGATGTTTTTACTTTATTTTTTTGAATATAAGCTTCTAAAGTTTTTATTTCTCTTTGTTGTGCTGCATATGTTTTTTCATAATTTTCCATCATTTGAGCTTTTTTAACTAAATAAGTTTGATAATTACCCTTAAATTTAGTTATTTTTCCAAACTCAATTTCAAAAATAACGTTAACAACATCATCTAAAAACTCTTGATTGTGCGAAACAATTAAAAAGTTACCCTTATATTCTTTTAAATACTTAACAAGCCAATCCACATGTACAGTATCTAAAAAGTTAGTCGGTTCATCAAGAATTAATAAATCAGGTTTTTCTAATAATAATTTTGCAAGAATCACTTTTACTTTTTGACCACCAGATAAATTCTTCATTTTAGTGTTCATTCCATAATTTGTAATACCTAGTCCCGATGCAATACGAGCAATTTTAGAATTTAAAGCATAAAACTCATTTAATTCTAATTCTTCTCTAATTGCAGTTGTTAATCTTACATTTCGATCAATAATAACACCATCAGTTGTATTTTTTATTTCATCTAATAATTTATTCATTTCTTGTTCTTTTAGATATAAATGCTTAAAAGCAAGTTTTAAATATTCATCAATAGATAAACTTTTATCAACATTCATATATTGATCTAAATAACCAACTTTTATTTTTTTATCAAATTGGATATTTCCACTATCTGGTATTACTTTCCCACATAATATATTAATTAGAGTAGTTTTACCTACGCCATTGCTACCTACAACACCAATTTTTTCACCATTTAAAATTCTAAATGAAGCATCTTTGAATAGTTGTTTTTTATCAAATGTGAGATTTAAATTTTCTACAGTTAATAACATATTTCCTCTACTTAATTTCTAAATATTCAACTTTATTTACATTAATATTAAATCTTTTTGCTTTTTGTTCTAATTCACCATCTATTTTAGTTGTATATAAATCAATAATTTGTGTACTATTTAAACTATTATTTAAATTATTTTGACCTAAATACTCTTTTAAAGCACTTGTTACTGGCTCATTAGAACTAATTAAATTCAAATCTTTATTTATATTTTTAATTACATCACTTAGAAGTGGAAAGTGAGTACAACCTAGAATTAAACTATCAGCATCAAAGATTTCTTTTAAATGCTTATTAACAAGTGGTATTGTTTCATTAATTAAATTATTTTCAATTAATACTACTAAATCACTTGCTTTAACTGGATAACACATTTTTATATCGCTTAATGCTTCTTGATATTTATTAGAATTGATTGTAGCATCAGTAGCCCAAACACCAATTTTATTATTCTTTGTGATTTTTTTTGCATAATTTGCTGTTGCAGTGATTATTTCAATAATAGGTGTTTTTATAAATTCTTTACAATGATGAGAATTAGCAGATGCAGTGTTACATGCAATAATTATTGCCTTAACATCCATTGAACTTAATTTTTTGGTAATAAGCGTCATTCTATTTTCAAGTTCTTCTTTAGTTTTAATTCCATATGGAAAGAATTCTTCATCAGCTAAATAAATAAAGTTTTCATTCTTAAAATCTTTAACAAGTGTTTCTAAAATATGAAGACCTCCGACACCAGAATCGAATACTGCAATATAAGAATTTTTCATGTCATCACCTCGTATCTTGTATTATATCATATTTTTGTTTTTTTAGGTAAAAAATGTTTAAATTATTATTTTAAAAAAATAATGATTATTTTACTTCCATTTTTAGATTAAATATGATATAATAGTTGCATATAAAATAGTTTAATAATCGAGGTTATAAAAAATGAGTAAAAAAGTAAA
>JAZSIL010000297.1:0-3688 GCA_045533785.1 Bacilli bacterium | reverse complement strand
CATTAATCATTTTTGCAAGTTTAATAATGGTATCTTGTAAACCATCTCAAGATGATTATAATAAGAAAGATAGTGACTTGAATTATTTATTACTTGGAAAAAGTGAAGAAAAACATAGTTTTAAAAATACTGATGAATATAAAAATTATGTTAATTTAGTAGGTAATTTTTCAACTGATTTATCAGAAAAACTTTATGTAAAATATAACAATAAATATGATAAAATGGCAGTTTCACCAATTTCTATTTATATGGCTCTTGCTATGGCAACAAGTGTAGCAGAGTCATCTGCGCAAGAAGAACTTAATAATATGTTAGGAATACCTTATGAAGATATTATAGAATATACAAAGTATTTATATAATAGACTTAATAGAGAAAGATCTGATGAATTTGGAAAGTTATCACATAGTAGTCAATTAAGTAATTCAATCTGGTTAAATGATAAATATGAATATAATAATGAAGGCTTAGAGATTTTAAAAGATGCTTTATATGCTGATTCATATGCTGCTCCTTTTACAACTAATAATGATGCAGCAAATAAAGCTGTGCAAGATTATGTATATCGAAACACAAAAGGACTAATTAATAATGAATATAAATTTAGTGTTGATACTTTGTTCTTATTAATTAATACTCTATATCTAAAAGATGTATGGGATAATTTAGGTAAGGATTTGATATATACAAGTGATATATATAAATTCAAAAATATTAATAATACAACTACAGATACTAAGTTGTTAACAGGATATTATCTTGATGGACATATTCAACAAGGTAATGGTTTTGAATATTTTTATACAAAAACAGCTAATGGGCTAAGAGTTTATTTTATTAAGCCGACAACAAAAAATCTTAATGAAATTTATAATCATAATAACTTAAATATGGTTTTAAATGATGTTGATTTTGATTTTAGAAATGAAGAATTAAAAGAAGAATATTACACTAGATGTTTATTCCCAGAATTTGAAGCATCATTTAATGAAGATGTTACAGAAGTACTAAAAGAAGAATATGGTATTTCCAAAATATTTAGAAAAAATGTTTCGAACTTTGATAAATTAACTAATGAAATTTGTTTTACTGATAGCATTGTGCATCAATCAAAATTGATTGTTAATAAAAAAGGTATCGAAGGTGCTGCAGTGACTTTAATCCTTAATGCTGGTGCTGCTGCTCCTGATGAAACATATACAAAAGTATTTTCTGATTTTGTGATTGACTCTTCATTTGGGTTTATGATTACATACGATAGTTCGATTCTATTTAGTGGTGTTGTAAATAATCTATAATTGAAGTTTTTTTAAAGATTCTATATTATATAGAATCTTTTTTTATAAGAAAAGTATTGTTTTTAAAATACAAAATGTCACATTCCAAAAAAAATTACTAAAAATTGAAACTATTTTAATACGTTAATTGTCTTAATATACGAAAAGTAATTTAACTATGATTTATGGAGGTTTTTTATGAAACAAAAGAAATATTTAATTTTAATTATATTATTATTTGTTTGTTTTTTTATGATTGGGTGTAACAATTCACAAAATGCAGATAATAAGCAAAATAATCCTAATAATCAAAATCAAGTTGATAATACAGAAAAAGATACTGATTTAAAGTATTTGTTATTAAGCAAAAATAGTGAAAAACAAAAATACTTATCTTCAGGTGAATATCTTAATTTTGTATCAAAGGTAAGAAACTTTTCAACTGATTTAACTGAAAAGATGTTTTTAGAGTATAATACTAGTTTGGACGGAATGGCTGTATCACCAATATCTATTTATATGGCTCTCGCTATGGCAACAAGTGTAGCTGAATCTGAAGCACAAACAGAACTAGCGCAACTTCTTGGAATCTCATATGAAGATATTATTGAATATACAAAATATTTATATTCAAGACTTAATAAAGAATATTATGATGAAAATGAAAAATTATTATGTAGTGTAAATTTAAATAACTCTATTTGGTTAAATAATAGTTTAAAATTTAAACAAGAAGGACTTGAATTATTAAAAGAATCGTTATATGCTGATTCATATGCTGCTCCTTTTACAACTAATAATGATGCTGCAAATAAAGCTGTTCAAGATTATATTTGTAGAAACACTAAAGGACTAATTAATAATGAATATAATTTTAGTATTGATACATTATTTTTATTAATAAATACACTTTATTTAAAAGATGCTTGGAGTAAATTTGGCGAGGATTTAAAATTTACCGCTAATACGTATGATTTTAAAAATTCAAATAATTCTACTAAGACAATAAACCTTTTAATGGGCGAATACATTAATGGTCGTGTACAATCTGGAGATGGATTTGATTACTTTTATACTAATACTGCACATAATCTAATGTTTTACTTTATTAAGCCTACAACAAAGAGTTTAGGAGAAATTTATAATAGTAACAACCTAAATATGATTTTAAATGATACTTGTTTTGATGGTATTAATACTGAACTTAAAGAACTATACTATACAAGATGTTTGTTTCCAGAATTTGAAGCATCATTTAATGAGGATATTGTTCCGTTATTTAAAGAAAAATATGGTGTTACGAAGATTTTTAGAAGTGATGTTGCTAACTTTGATAAGGTATCAAATGAAAAGTGTTTCGTAAACCAGATTATTCATCAAACAAAACTTGCAGTAGATAAAACCGGTGTAGAAGGCGCAGCAGTCACTATAATTGATGTTAATTGTGAATCTGCTGGTCCAGGTGAAACTTATACTAACTTATATTATGATTTTATTCTTGATGAGTCATTTGGATTTTTAGTTGTAAGAGATAATGCAATATTATTTAGTGGAGTTGTAAATAATTTAAAATAAGAAGGCATATATATGAAAAAAGTAGTTTTAAATATAATATTAATAATTTCAGTGATATGTTTGTTTAGCTGTAATTATAGTCAAAACAACAATAGTAACCAAAATAGTAACCAAGATAGTAATAATCAAGATGAAACTAATGGTGGATACTTTTTAATTCAATATGATTATGGTAAAATAACACCGGATGAAATAACAGTTTTAATAGATCGATGTCTTCCTTTCTTTAAATTTGAAGATTATGGCATAGGTAATTTATATCCCGGAGATCAACTATATATCGAATATACTGGCAGACCTACTATAGCATGTTCATATCCTGGTCAAATGTTTGGTGTTGATGTAAAAAGTGCTAAACTACATGATAGAATTGTTAAGGAAGTACCAGAAGATGAAATTGAAAGGGACAATAATGGTTATATTACAAACATCTTAAGTAATGAAACAATGCTTGAATATATCATTTTAGATGAAGAATTAAATTATCTACCACTAAATGAATATAATGGAGAAAAAATATATTCTCTTCATTATAATTTGAATAAACTAGGTTCTAATGAAGTAATAAGAGAAACACCTGCAAATTGTTATTTAGCTTTTGACCCAACAGATATTTTATTAAAAACAAAAACAATCTTTGGTTTTTATCATTCAACTAAAGATGAATATAGAACTTTCTTTAGTAAATATAATATGAATAACAAAAAATATTATGTAGTAGATAATTATGAAACATATCTTGAAGTATGGAATGATCTTCCAAATGGTATCGTAGGTGATTTTGACTTTCCTTTAGATAATAATGAATCAAAAAAAGAAAATGAGATTATAAC
>JAZSIL010000255.1:0-4683 GCA_045533785.1 Bacilli bacterium | reverse complement strand
CTATTGATTTTTTAATATAATAGTTTTTATATATGTAAACGCAAAAACAGATAATAGGTATGTTTTATCCTATTATCTCTTTTTATTTATTGACAGTTTAAATCTATTTTCATGTCCTTATATTTTAAAAGAATATTTTCTACTTAAATAACTTCTTAAATACTGCTGGAACATCTGCTTTAAAGGACATTATTTCTTTAGTAATTGGGTGCTTAAATTTAAGAGTTGACGCATGAAGTCCTAGTCTTTTTAACGGATCTGATGGGTTGCCATATTTATCATCGCCAACAATTGGATGCCCTAATTCATTCATTGCAACTCTTATTTGATTCTTTCTTCCTGTTTCTATCGTTACATTAAGTAATGAATATTTAGGTGATTCTTTTATAACTTTATAGTTAGTAATAGCTTTAATTCCATCACCATTTTTCTTAGAATCATACATTAAATGTGTATCTGTTTCCTTTAACCAGTTAATAAGTGTATCTTCTTTTTTAGGCATTTTACCTTCAACTACCGCCACATAACCACGTTCTTTTACTAAAGTATTCCAGTTTTTGGAAAGTAATTCTTTTAGTTCATAGCTTTTTGTAAATAGCAGTAAACCCGATGTTTCTTTATCTAATCTATGCACTTGGAAACATCTAGCGTGTTTATCTTTTTGGGACATATATTCTAAGACCAATTTATAAGCAGTTTCTGTTTTTTCATGATCACTTTCAATTGTTAATAGTCCATTAGGTTTGTTGATTACTAAGATATCGTTATCTTCATATACAATGTTAATATTTACTTTTTTCTTGGTTTCTTGTTTTACTACTAAAGATTTATCAAATTGTTCTTTCGATACTTGAACAATATCACCTTTATATAACATATAGTTAAATTGTGTAACAGGAAGTCCATTTACTGCAACGTGTCTTTTTGATAGAATTGATTTAACATTGTTTCTCGATTGATCACGATATATTTGATATAAGAATTCTAATAATTCAATTTCTTTATTTACTGGATATTCTTTAATATTTTGGTTATGATATGCTTTTTTCTTTTTTTCTCGGTATTCTTCTTTTCTTTTGATTTGTTCTTTTATATATTTTTTTCTTGCGTTATTTGGCATATTCCTTGTCCTTATTATATATAAAATTATAACTCATCAATTGATGAGTTATAAAATATTATTTTTTAGGTGTTAAAACTTCTTTTCCACCCATATATGGTTGAAGTGCTTTTGGTACACTAACTGTTCCATCTTCATTATAGTTATTTTCAAGTACTGCGATTAAACCACGAGGTGTAGCAAGAACTGTATTGTTTAATGTATGGCATAAATAAGTTCCATTTTCATCTTTAGACTTGATACCAAGTCTGCGTGCTTGAGCATCACCAAGTGTTGAACAACTACCTACTTCAAAGTATTTCTTTTGACGTGGAGACCAAGCTTCAATGTCACATGATTTTACTTTTAAGTCTGCTAAGTCACCTGAACAACATTCAAGTGTTCTTACTGGAACATCTAGGCTTCTAAAGAATTCAACTGTATAACTCCACATTTTGTTATACCAATCCATTGACTCTTCTTTTTTACAAATAACTACCATTTCTTGTTTTTCAAATTGATGAACACGGTATAATCCTCTTTCTTCTAAACCATGAGCTCCAACTTCTTTTCTAAAGCATGGGCTATATGATGTAAGTGTAAGAGGTAATTCTTTTTCAGGAATAATTTGTCCTTTGAATTTACCAATCATTGAGTGTTCTGATGTACCGATTAAGAATAAATCTTCACCTTCGATTTTGTACATCATTGCATCCATTTCTTCAAATGACATAACGCCACTAACAACATCACTTCTAATCATGAATGGTGGAACACAATATGTAAATCCTTTATCAATCATAAAGTCTCTTGCGTATGATAGCATTGCAGAGTGAAGTCTTGCGATATCACCCATTAAATAATAGAAACCATTTCCTGATGTTCTTCCTGCGGCTTCTTTATCTACACCATTAAATGATGCTACGATATCTGCATGATATGGGATTTCATATTCTGGAACTACTGGTTCACCATATTTTTCATTTTCTACATTACATGAATCATCTTCACCAATTGGAACTGATGGATCAATAATATTTGGAATTACTAACATTTTTTCACGAAGTTCTTTTTCAAGTTCTGCAACTTCAGGTTCAATACCAGTTAATTCTTCATTGATTTTTTTAACTTGATCTTTAATTGCGTTAGCTTCATCGACTTTCTTTTCACGCATTAGCATTCCAATTTTGCCACTTAGGTCGTTTCTTTCTTTACGAAGGTTATCACCTTTTTGTTTTAATTCACGAATTTTTACATCAAGACTAATTACTTCGTCAACTAAAACTAACTTTTTCTCTTGAAATTTCTTTTTAATATTCTCTTTTACAATTTCAGGGTTTTCTCTAATAAATTTAATGTCTAACATATATATATCCTCTTCATTTTAATTTCTTATATAGTTTACCATAAATCAGTGTTATATTCAATCATTACACTAATTTAACATATTTATAACTATCAACTACACCATCTTTTGTAGTTTCAATTGTATAACCAATTCCTTTTACACATTTAGGTAATTTAGTTAAAATACCATTTTCTTCTAGATATTCCGAATCAGGGATTAGTTTAATTTGATATCCTTCTTTAATAAATTCTAATACTTGTCTTTCAACTTCAACTAAGTGCAAGAAACTTTCCCATAAATTATTTACTCTTAATGTTTGTGGGCAGTTTTTACCACTAAAGTAATGATGTTGTTTAATATCATAAATTTCTAAATCATTTTCATCAAGTAGTTTTGCGACAAGTTTAGCGCATCGCATAAATGATAGCCAAATATTGGATCCTTCATTAACACATGTTTCAATACCTATCGAATTATTATTTCCACCTCGGTTTGCTATTTTTTCATATGTTTTATTAAAATATGTTTCACCTAAATAGAAATATTCATCATCACCAGCCATACAAATGCCTTGATCGTTTATATCATCAATTGTACAAACTCTAGTTACAAGTTTTCCATCAATTTCTTTTTCATACATTGGAGCTTTTACAGTAGTTTTTTCACCATTAATTGTATAATAACTATCATCGCTAATACCTAGTTCAAACTTATCCGAAATTTTCACACCAGTATTGTATAATGTATAGTCATATTGTGTTGTATCTCCTGCGTGATATGCTACTTCATTATCTGGAATATTATGATATATACCATCATTTCCAACGACATATTGGAAACTTGCTTTGTAAGGTTCTTTTGTATCAACCCACATTTCTTTATAAACAGTATCACTCCAGAATTTTGCGTTATGTTTAGGGCCAGTATCTCCTGTATCATGAATTGTAATGTATACTTTAGGCTTTATTCTTTGATCTCTATTTTCATTTTTTTCTTTCGCAATATGTTCTTTAATATTTAGATCTTCAAATAAATAAGGAGCAATAGGCGATATTAAAATATCTTTATATATCTTTTGCCATCCACAAACAACTATTTCTTTCTTAAATATTTCTTCAGTATTATTAAGTTTATTAAAAAATTCTAAAACCTTGTTCATAATTTACCTCCAAATTTATTATAAAAAAACTTATTCTAATATTTATTATAACACATTTTTTTATTTTTTGTTAAATTTAATTTATTAAAGTTTTATTTATGTGGAAAAAATAATTAAAATATGGTAAAATATATATATGTATAATTATTTTTAAAAAACGAGGTAATAAAAATGAAGTATGATGTAATTTTAGTAGGCGCTGGGCCAATGGGGATTTATGCTGCTTATGAATTTATGACAATGAATAAAAACTTAAAAGTTTTATTGATTGATAAAGGCAGAAATATATATAATCGTAAATGTCCGATTCTAGAAAAAAAATTAGAAAAATGTCCAGTTGATAAAAAAGGTAATATCGGCTGTAAACCAGGATGTTCAATGACAACAGGCTTTGGTGGTAGTGGTGCTTACTCTGATGGTAAGTTTAATATCACAAGTGAATTTGGTGGCTGGATGACTGATTATCTACCTGAAGAGGAAGTTGTTAGTTTAATTAAATATGTTGATGACATCAACTTAAAGCATGGAGCTCCTAATGAAATTACTGATCCATATACTAACGAAGTATTTGAAATTGAGAAAAAAGGTATTGCAGTAGGACTTAAACTTCTTCGTAGCCAAGTTAGACACTTAGGAACTGAAGTAAACTTAAAAGTTCTTGCAAATATATATGAAGAAATGAAACCATACATCGATTATTCATTTGAAGTTGCAGTAAAAGATATTATTGTTGAAGATAATGTTGTAAAAGGTGTTGTCATGGAAAACGATGCAGTTTATTATGGTGATTATGTAGTTCTTGGTGTTGGTAGAAATGGTTCTGAATGGTTAGCAAGTACACTTTCTAAATATAATGTTAAATTCAAAAATAATCGTGTTGACTTAGGTGTTCGTGTTGAAACTAATGATATTATTATGGATGAAATTAACCGTAACTTATATGAAGGCAAATTTATCTATAATACAAGTGTAGGTACGCAAGTTAGAACTTTCTGTTCTAATCCATCTGGCCACGTTGTAGTTGAAAATCATAATGGTGTAATGTTATGTAATGGACATTCATATAATGATGTAAAA
>JAZSIL010000055.1:0-2665 GCA_045533785.1 Bacilli bacterium | reverse complement strand
TTATATAGTAAACTATTATTAGTATGTAATAATGATATTAGTTTTCTAATAATTATGAAAAGGAGGAATATTATGTTTCTCAAAGTTCATGGAATTAAACTTCATGGTAAAAAGCGTTTATCAATTAATAATCCTATTGAAAATGCTTTAGATCCAAGTCATGTCTATTTTCCACTTGAAAGTAATGGTGTTACGTATAAAAAAGTTGTTGAAATTGGAACACATGTTTTAATGGGACAACCGATTCTTTATCGTGAAGATCGTTATGCTCACCCTGTATGTTCTTCGGTAAGTGGAACTATTTCTGAAATTAAGAAAATGCTTCACCCGAATGGTAAAATAGTCGAAATGCTTGAAATTACTAATAATTTTAAAGAAGAACCTTATTTTAAACCATCTAGTGATTTTGAATTATCACGTGATGAAATTGTTAATAGAGTTAAAAATGCTGGTATTGTTGGTCTTGGTGGTGCAGGCTTTCCTACATATGTTAAATATTTACCAAAACAAAAAGCTAATTTAGTTATCATTAATGCTGCTGAATGTGAACCATACATTACGTGTGATTTTATTTCCATATTAGAAAATGCTAAAAAATTAATTCGTGGTTTAAAATATATAATGAAAGCAAATGGTGCCAAAAAAGGTGTTATTGCTATAAAAAAAGCTAAAGTAGAAGCTGTTGAGTTATTAAATAATGAACTAAAAGATGAACCAAATATTAAATTATTTTTATTAAAAGATAAGTATCCTGTTGGTTGGGAAAAACATGTTGTTGAACGTGTAACGAAAAAAACATATGCACAACTTTCACGTGAAATTGGTGTCGTTGTTAATAATGTACAAACTGCGATTGCTGTTTGTGATGCGGTCGAACTAAATAAACCACTAATTGAAAAAGTAATCACTGTAAGTGGTGAAGGAGTCAAAGAACCTAAAAACTTAAGAGTTAAAATTGGAACTAAATTTTCATGGGTTTTAGAAAGATGTAATGGGTATATTGATAATTTAGATGAAGCTTATGTTATAGCTGGTGGTCCATTATCTGGAAATTCAATGCCTAATGATGAGTTTATAATAATTGCAAGTTTAAATAATGTTGTTGTTTTACTTAAGAGTGAAACAGTAATCACATTAAACTGTATTGGTTGTGGTAAATGTGCAGATATTTGTCCTGTAAAGTTGACTCCTACATTAATTAAAAAAGCATATGATAAGAATAAACTTTCAACCCTTGAATCATTAAATACTACTAAATGTGTTAGATGTGGATTATGTTCATACATTTGTCCATCTCGTGTTGATGTTAGTGAAACTGTAGGTCTTGCTAAAGATTTATTAGTTGAATCTAAAAATGTAAGAGTTGAACAGAAGAAGTAGGTGAAATTATGAAGAAATTTTTAATAAGTAAAACGCCATTTATTCGTTCTGTTGATTTGGGAAGTATGTCAACTACAAGAATGATGTATGATTATTTAGTTGCTTTTATTTCTTTTATATTATTTGGTTTTGTAATTAATGGTCTAATTCCATATGTAAATGGTGAAATTACTGATTTTTATTTTTTAATAAAACCAATTATTAATGTTTTAATAGGTGTTTTTTCAAGTATTATATTTGAAGCTTTATATATTTTTATCTTTAAAAAAATTAGAAATTTTAAAGATTTAGTTCACGAAACACATTACAGTTTTGGATTTATAATCGGTCTTGTTCTTAGTTTATTACTTCCTGTTAGAGTTCCTTTATACATTATAATTATTGGATGTTTCATTGGTAATATCGGTTTAAAAATGGTTTTTGGTGGTTTGGGAAAAAATATTTTTAATCCAGCACTTGTTGCTTATGCGATATTATATGTCGTTTTTAATAAAATTTTAGTTAACGCAATGAATGAGCAGGTATTAATTTTATCTAATACTTTAAATATTACAGCAACACTACCTCCAGTTCCTGCTATGCGAGAATTAATGCTAAAATTAGGTAATTTAAATTTCACATTCAATAGTTTAATTAATCAATTTGGAAGTATATTTAACTTATTTATTGGCTTTAAAGGTGGTAATTTAGGAGAAGTTAGTGGTGTATTATGTGTTCTTGCGTATATTTATCTTGTTGTAAGAAAATCAATCAATTGGCGAGTTCCAGTATTTTATATATTTACAGTATTCATCATAAGTTGGGCAGCTGCAATTGTAAACAAAATTGATGGTCCACTTTATGGAATTTGGTTCCCTACTTTTAATCTACTATCTGGTAGTATTTTATTTGGGGCAGTTTTTCTTGCTACTGATTATACAACAACACCTAAAACTCCGAATGGTAAAATTATCTATGCTGTTTTACTAGGTATTGTTACCTCGCTTATTCGTTTAGTTATCGGATTTGATGGTGTTTGTTTATCAATTATTTTAGTTTCACTTCTTACACCAGTTATTGATTTAGTATCATCTAAAATTAGAGGACCAATTCTTACTTCAAAGATTGTGATTTATTATGGTGTAATAATTTTATTATTCTTAATTTTATCTGCTTATATTGTTTATCAAACTACAAATTTAAGTTTTTTGCGTAGTATTACAAAAAAATAATAAATTTTTGTAAAAAAATTAAAAATTTTTCAAAAAATCGCTGTTTTTTTTGTTATATAGGTGGAAAAGGAGAG
>JAZSIL010000028.1:0-18753 GCA_045533785.1 Bacilli bacterium | reverse complement strand
ATAGTATTGATATGTTAGAAGATGATGATTTGGTAAATGTTATTATATCACTTAAATCTACTGGCTTGGTTGATAGTTACAATGAAAATAACCAAGGATATCATACTCTAAATGAATATGCATCGTCAAGATATGCAAATTCAAGTGTTAAGACTATGAATGCTGAACAACAAGCGATGATGAACACATTAATTGATGCAGGATACATTAATGAAGTTAAACATAACTTTACAACTTTATTTAATGGTTTTTCTGCAACTACAACATATGGTCAGTTAAAAGCGCTAGAAAAAGCTGGTTTAGATATTAATGTTTCAATAGCTGAAGTATATTCAGAACCTGAATATAACGTTGCAAGTGTTAGTAATGCTGAAGTATCAAATGGTGATACAGTTACTAACTTTGTTAATGTTTATGAAACGGGAATATTCAATTCAAGTGGTGTTGGGTATGATGGAAATAATACAAGTGTTGCAATTCTTGACTCTGGTTTTGATGTACATCATACTGTATTCCAAAATATGCCTGATCAGCCAATGATATCAATTAAAGATGTTGAAAAAGTTTTATATGATACTAAGGCTTATGGATATAAACAAGATATAAAATCACAAGATGTTTATTTAAATGCTAAAATTCCATTTGCATATGACTATGCAGACAAAGATGCGGATGTTGCTCCATATGATTCTGATCATGGAACACACGTTGCAGGTATTATTGGTGGTAAAGATGATGTAATCACTGGTGTTGCTGTTAATACACAACTTGTACTCATGAAAGTATTCGGTGATATCAATAATGGTGCTATTCAAGATGATATTTTAGCAGCCCTTGAAGATGCTATTTTACTTGGTGTTGATGCGATTAACTTATCACTTGGTACTGCTTGTGGTTTTTCACGTTCATCAGATAATGAATATATTAATGTAGTTTATGATAAGATTGAAGCAGCAGGGATTTCACTTCTTGTTGCTGCAAGTAATGACTATAGTAGTGGTTATGGTGGCGAAAACTCAAATACAAATAAAGCATCTAATCCAGATTCTGCGACAGTAGGTAGTCCTGGTACATATAAATCAACTTTCTCTGTAGCATCAATTAGTGGTGTAAAGAGTAGTTATATTATTGATGAAACTGGTTATACATTCTTCTTTAATAATGCTAATAATAATGCTGGTAAAGCTTATGATTTCTATAAAATGTTATATGAAGAACTTGATACTGGTGATGCGACAATGGAAATTGAATATGTTACTGTTCCTGGTGTTGGTAAAAAGGTAAACTATTCAAGTATTGATGTTAAAGGTAAGATTGCTCTTGTAAAACGTGGTGAAACAAGTTTTGAAGAAAAAGCTCAAGTTGCCTTAGCAGAAGGTGCTATTGGTTGTATTATTTATAATAATATTGCTGGTGAAGTTTATATGAATGCTGGTAGTGGACTTGCTATTCCACTATGCTCAATTAACAAAGATGATGGTGAATATTTAGCAGCTAAAGGAACTGGTGTTTTAACTCTTGATAAGAACTATTTAGCGGGACCTTTTATGAGTGATTTCTCTTCTTGGGGACCTGTATCAGATCTTGCATTAAAACCTGAAATTACAGCTCATGGTGGATCTATTTTATCAAGTGTTCCTGGTGGTGGATATGATGAAATCTCAGGTACATCAATGGCCTGTCCTAACCTATGTGGTGTTGTTATCTTAATGCGTCAAGCTTTAAAAGAAAAATATCCTGACTTATCTGCTCCAGAAATTAATAATCTTGCTAATCAATTAATCATGTCAACTGGAACAATTATTTTAGATGAATATGGTAATCCTTATTCACCAAGAAAACAAGGTGCAGGACTTGGTAATTTAGAATATGCAATAGAAACACTAGCATACCTATCTGTTGATGGATCTACTAAAGCAAAAATTGAATGTAAAGATGATCCTAATGAAACAGGTATTTATAAATTAAAATTTAATGTAAACAATACATCTAATAAAGAATTAAAATATACTCTAACTGATTTAACAATGACAGAAAGTTTATCAACAGCTGATCCTACTTATGTTGCAGAAAAAGCTTATATGTTAAACCCTAATGTGAATATTGAAATTAGTGGTGATGGTACACTTTCTGGTAATGAACTAACTGTTAATAATAATGGAAAAGTTGAAGTTACTTATACTATTAGTTTAACTGATGCTGAAAAGAAATATATTAGAGAGTCATTTATTAATGGTATTTATGTTGAAGGGTTTGTTGTTTTAGAATCACAAAATGAAGATGAAATTGATCTTTCAATTCCTTTCCTTGCATTCTTTGGTGATTGGACAAAAGCTCCTTTATTTGATAAAACATATTTTGAAGTAGAATCTGAAGCACATGATGGTTCAATAGATGATGAAGATAAATTAAAAGCTGATTATTATGCTACTACTCCTTTAGGTACATATTATTATAGTTACATCATTCCTCTTGGAACTTATGTTTATGAAATAGATGAAACAAAATATGATCCAATTCCTGCAACAGAAGATAAAGCAGCAATTGGTTATAACTTAGAAACTATTAATGGTATTACAACTGTTTATGCAGGGCTTCTTCGTAATGCTAAGAAAATGACAACAGTAATTAAAAATGCTTCAACTGGTGAAGTTGTATATGAACATATTAAATTTGATGAACATAAAGCTTATTTTGGTGGTTCGATTATTCCTGGTTATGATTTAATTAATATTACAGCTGTTGAACTTGGACTTCAAAATAATACTAAATATACATTCACGATGACTGCTGAACTTGACTATGGTGATGGTGGATTAAGTAGTAATTTAAATAATACATTTGAATTTTCATTCTACGTTGACTATGAATCTCCAATTATTAAAGATGTTGAATTCTACTCTAAATATGATAAATCATTAAAAGATTATCGTTATTATTGCGATGTTTATGTTTATGATAATCACTATGCTCAATCAATTAGACCGTTTACTGTTTCACAAGGTAAACTTGTATCTCTTTCTGAAACTGTTATTCCAATTTATGGTGAAAAAGGGCAAGTAAATAAAGTTAATATTGAAATTACTGATTATATGGATTTACTACAACATGGTCTTATTGAAAATGATCAAACTGGAGAAAAATTCCCAATGACTAATGGACTTGGTTTCTTAGTTGATGACTATGCTCTTAATCAGTCTTATTCGTTTGTTACACTTCCTGGAACAAATTCATCAGAAATTAAATATAAAGATGAATTCTATTCTTCAAAAAGTAATAATACATATCAATATTTAAAAGATATTTTTGTTGGTGATGAATTAGATTTAACTAAGATGCTAACATCAAGCGATCCAATCGTGGGTGAAAACGAAGATGTTCAATCCGTTTATTTCTCTAAACTAAACTGGACATCATCCGATGAAAATGTAATTAAAGTTAAGAATGGTCAAATTGAGGCAGTTTCTGCTGGTACATGTTTAATTACATGCTCAACACTTGATCAACAAGGTTATAAATATGAGATAAATTTAAGAATTAGAGTTAGAGATAAAAAGGTAGAAAATGATACTGATAAATTAACAGATATTGAATTTACTTATTTTGATACATTAAAAGCATTTGTTGATGGTAATGAAACATCTGATATTGGTGAAACAGGAGATCGTTTCTTCTTTACAGAAAAAAATAATATTTCAATGTTCCCAAGCGAACAAGTAAAACTAGGGTATAAACTTGAACCTTGGAATTTAAAAGATTATAAATTGATTTGGTCTTCAACAAATGATAAAGTTGCAACAGTTAGTGAAGATGGTGTTGTTACTGCCTTAAAAGAAGGTAACGCAACAATTACTTTAAAAGTTGAAATTGATGGAAGAACTTCATCACTTGTTGCATCAAAGAGAGTTATGGTTAAAAATGAATTTGTTATTGAAGGACAAACACTTGTTGCATATAAAGGTCTTGGTGGAGATGTTGTAATTCCAGACGATAAAGGTATTTTATATATCGGACCTTTTGCTTTCTCACTTTATACTAATGACTATACTATCGAACTTCCTGAAGGTGATTATGACGCAGGTAAAACTCCTGCTTCAAATAATACTGTTAAGAGTGTTACAATTCCATTTGATGTGTTAGAAGTTCAAAAATATGCATTCTATAATTGTACTGCACTTGAAACTGTTAATTTCCTTGCTAACGATAAAGGTGAATCTTGTAAAATTATTCGTGAATTTGCTTTCTCTAAAGCTAAAAATCTTACTAATATCAATTTAGAAAATATAAATATGATTGGTAATAATGCATTTGAAGATTGTGAAAAATTAGATAATATTAACTTAGAAAGTGCTTATGCAATCGGTAGACGTGCTTTTGCAAACTGTAGAGAATTATCTTATGTTGAT
Organism: Bacilli bacterium; assembly: GCA_045533785.1. Taxonomy (GTDB): domain Bacteria; phylum Bacillota_I; class Bacilli_A; order ML615J-28; family CAG-313; genus UBA1737. The sequence continues at coordinate 14,347 of JAZSIL010000028.1, read as the reverse complement.
ATAACATCATTAAGAAATGCAGGACCTGAAACATTTATTAATTGTTCTAATTTAAAAACTATTGATAGTGGTAGATATTCAAATTTCTCAGAAAGAATGTTTGAAAACTCAGGACTAACAGAACTTATCTATTATGCTGATAGAATTCCAAATGAATGTTTTAAAAACTGTGCTAATTTAACAAGTGTAAAAATTGAAAATAACTTAGTATATGTTGGTAGTATGGCTTTTTATTCTTGTACTAATCTAACAAGCGTATTGTTTAGTGAAAATGCAGGCAGTGAGTTTATTTATAAACAAGCATTTGCAGAATGTTATAATTTAGAAAAACTTACACTTCCAAATAGTAGTACTTATTATGAATATGAAGCATTTAAAAACTGTAAAACACTTTCAACAGTTTTATTCCAAGTAAACTCATATATTTCTGCAAATGATGGAAGTATTTTTACAGGATGTAAAAATCTAACAACATTTGAAGTTGATGAAAACCATCAAGAATATAAGTTTAATAATAACTTACTTACAAGCAAAGATGATAAAGTAATTTACTTAGCGCCATATGGATATAACTTTGGTGAATATACAATTGATGAATGTTATGAAACAATCGCAGAAGGTGCATTTAGTGGTGTTGGTTCACTTAAAAAATTAATAATTAATCATAAATTAGTTATTGGTAAAAATGCATTTGAAGGATGTCATGGGTTAGTTTCAGTATCTTTACCAAGCGAAAGTATTGAAATTTTAGATTATGCGTTCTATCAATGTGGTAGTCTTAATGAAGTAATCAATTTAGATTCAATTAAGGTATTCAATGAATATGTATTTTCAGGAACTAATTTTAGAAATTTAGTAATTAATGCAACATTAATTAAAAAAGGTGCATTTGCTAATTGTTATAGTTTAGATTCTGTCGATGTTACTGCTGATGAAATCGGTGATTCTGCATTTAATTTCTGTACTGCTTTAACTAATCTTAAAGTAAATGCTTTAACAATTGGTGCAAATACCTTTAATAATTGTAGAAATCTAGAAAATATTGAACTTATTAATGTAAAAGTTATTGGTGATTCTGCATTTAAAGAATGTACTGATTTAACTAGTGTTTCGGGTGATAAAGTTGAAACAATTGGTGCATATGCATTTGCTGGTTGTAAAGAATTAGAAAACATCTCATTTGATAATGTTGTTACAATTGGTGATTACGCATTTGCAACTTTAGATAATCAAAGAGCTAATAAACTTACAACTATTAAATTTGGTGATACTTTAACAACGATTGGCGAATATGCTTTCTATGGCTCAATAAATGTTAAGAATATTAAACTTGGTAAAAATGTTTCATCAATTGGTAGATATGCATTTAGCCGCTTAAACGTTTTAGAAAGCGTTACAGTTGATGGAAATATTGAAGTAATTTCGGAATGTTTATTTGCAGAAGATAAAGCATTAAAAGAAGTTAATATTAATGGTATTAAGGTTGTTGAAGGTGGCGCATTTATGAATTGTAATCTGCTTGAAGCAATTGATTTATCTAGTGCTACAAGTATTGGTATGGAAGCATTCTCAGGTTGTATTGGACTAACAAGTGTTGATTTATCGAATGTAGTTACTTTAGAAGCAGGCGCATTCTTAATGTGTAGTAATTTAAGTGATGTAACTTTAAAAGTTGTTGAAAGAATTGAAGCACAATCATTAAGTTGTATTGGTGTTAGTGAAATTAAACTTCCAAATACAATTAAATATATTGCTCCAACAGCATTCTATTACAATATTAAATTAACTAAATTTACTGATTTAAACGGAAATGACACATGTGATGTTAATGATTATGTAAAACTTGATCAAGGTGTTTTATATACAAAGACAGCTAATAATAAATTATTACTTTCAGCTTATCCAACTAATAAAGACAATGTATCTTATGAAGTGTTATTTAATACAGTAAGAATTGATGAATATGCAGGATACTTTAATTTAAATCTTCAGTCAATTATTTTCCCTGATACACTTGAGTTTATTGGAAACTATGCTTTCTATGGATGTTCTAAACTTAAAAATGTTGAATTTAAATCTGTAAAAGCTCCTACATTAGAAGGAACAATAACTGATTTAAATAATAGCTATGATACTGAATCTGAAATTTATAAACTTCTTAATAAATACTTCCAATTAAATGGAGCTTATCCAGTATTGTATTATGCACAATTTATTGATTTAGTAGGTAAGACGAAAAAACTAAATATTATTGTTCCAGAAAATTTTGAAGTATCTGGTTATGATAGTATTTTATATCAATTATATTTTGATTTAGATAATAAAACTATATCTAAATATATAGCACTTGATACTAATTCAATTGATTATTTAAATAAAGTTGCATTAATTCCAGACCATATTCAATTATCTGATGAATTAATTATTCAAGATGCAAGAACAGCATATAACGTTGTAACACAAGATTTAACAAAATATGGATATTCACAAGAATATGTAGATAGTCTATATACAAAATTAGTTAATGCTGAAGCAACTTGGAAAGTATTAAATGATGAAAGAATTAACCATGTATATGAATTCTTAATTAAAGATATTAACGCACTTGGTTCTAAATACGAATTTAACAAAATTAATGATTATTATTCTATTCTTAAACGTCTTGATATTGTTGATCGACATGATAAGAAGTATATCGACCAATCAAATGTTGATGCGTTTAAGAAAGAATTTGATAAGTACTTTAAAGATTTAAATGATGATGTAAATATTTTAACTGACATCTCACAACTTCCTACAACTAGTGTTAACAAAGTAGGTTTAATTGTTGTATCAAGCGTAGTTACAACAATTGGTATTGGTGCAGTTGTATTTATATTACTAAAAAGAAAAATTTACCGATAGGAGCTAAACACATATGAAGAAAAGATTATTATTAGTAGTTTTTACTGCATGTCTTATCCTTGTGATAAGCTCCTGTGGTAAAAAGGAGTTAACTGGCTTTGATAAGTTAGTTAGTGATATATACGCATCAGAAAGTATTCTTGCAGGATATTCTGAAACACAAATTATTAAAGATGAAGATATGGAAATTTATCACAAAGATACTAATTTTAGAATTATTAGAAATGAAAAAGTAATTTCTGAGGTTAATGTGTTAGAAAAGAAATTATCGACATCAGGTACTTCAATGTATGATGAAGTATCAACAAAGTACCATACAGTTGATAACGTTAAATATACAACTATTAATGGTGCTACTTACGAAAATGAATATACAGTGCCTACTTATTATTTAACTTTTGTATTATCTAAAGACTTTTTAAAAGAAGGCTATGATTTAAGTATTAATGAAGAAAATTATACATTAAAAGCTGAAGTTTTAGATAATAAAATTAGTTCATTATTTTTAAACAAAAGCTTAGGTAATATTTATGGTATGAATATTGAACTTGTTGTAGATGGTGGAAAATTAAGATCTTTTACTGCAAATTTTAAATCTCCAACTGGTTTTGATGCAGTTATTTCTACAACTTACGAATATGCAGAAAATGGAACTGGTAAAGCTGTCTTCTACTTAGAGGGTGGTGTATGCCAAAATTCCCATGAAAAAGTTTCATATTTATATAACTTTAATGGTACGGTTATCGATATGTTAATTAAGGATCCTAATGTATTAGAAACTAAGCCAAACGATATGATTTTAAAAAGTGGTTATCATATTGAAGGTTGGTATAAGACTAAGACAACAAATCCTGATGGAACAGTTACGTATTCTGATAAATGGGATTTTGATAACGACCGTATGACAATTGAGGGTGTAACTCTTTATGCTAAATGGGAAGAAAATAGAACTTATAAGTATGAATTATATTATAAAGATGCAAATGGCAATGATTGTTATTTAGATGGTTATGAATGTAAAGAAGGAACTAAATTTAATGATATTTTACTAAGAAATAAAACTGTTAAAGGATATACATCGCTTGGTTATTTAGATGAAGCTGGTAATCCTTGGAATAATAACTATAAGCATCCTGGTGGTGATGCTGACTTAACAATTAAAGTATACCTCGATTTAATTGAAGGAGAATATACAGTTGTTAAGACTGCAAAACAATTTAATAATGCATTATCTCGTGGTCAAAATATTTATCTATATAATGATATTGATTTTGATGGAGATGAAATTAATTTTGGTAGTTATTCAGGTACAATTTTAGGTAATAATCATACAGTATCTAATTTCACAATTGGATATGACGATTCAAGAAGCGGTCTTAAAGGTGAAATTACTGATTTAACAGGTTCATCTAATCATTTATATGTATCATTATTCTTTGAACTTAAAGATGCTATTATTAAAGATATTACATTTAAAGATGCTATTGTTGATATTAATACAATAAACTCACAAATTAAATATTTAGTATTTGCTCCGCTTGCTATTACTGGAAGCAATACAGTGATAGAAAATGTTAATTTTACAGGAACATTTGATATTACAAGAATTCCTGAATGTGAAAAAGTAATTGTTATAGATAAGTTCTATTATCAAGAATTAGAAAATGTTGAAATTAGTGAAAATTCTATAATTAAGTTTATAGATGAATATAACTAATTAAATAGGAGGAAAAATGAAGCGAATTATATATATAGTGCTTGTTACAGTAGCTGTTTTTGCAGTTGCTGGATGTAAAAAAGGCTGTAAGAAAAATAAAATGAATGAAGATACTCCTCTACTTCTTTCTTCTCAAGAACTAGATAAAGTATTCAATCCATTCTTTTCATCGTCTGCACCAGATAGCCAAATTGTTGGAATGACACAAATTGGAATGTTAGGTAATGATTCTAAAGGTAATGTTACTTATGGCGCAGATGAAGCAGTTGTAGCTTTAGATGTTGATTTTAAATATGATGAAGCTGAAGATACTACAACTTATTATTTAGTACTTAAAAATAACGTAAAATTTTCAAATGGGTCTCCACTTACTATTAAAGATGTCCTATTTAATTTATACGTTTATTTAGACCCTGTTTATACAGGTTCTTCAACAATATATTCAACTGATATTGTTGGTTTAAAAGAATATCGTACACAACAAAGTGATGAAAAATCACAAGAAAGATTTATGGAACAATTCCAAGTTGCGGCAGAAAGTAGAATTGATTATTTAATTACTGCTGCAGAATATATTTATGATGATAAAGAAAATTATTCATATTCATTAGATGAATTTAGAGATTGTTTAATTGAATATTCAGAAGATGATGGTTTTGAAAATATTGTTAGTGATTTTGATAAAGTTTGTGAATTATTTAAAGAAGAACTTGAAACTGATTACAAAAATTCAGGTGATGGTGCTTATAAAAGTGTTACATTCAAAGATAAATATGGAGTGTTACAAACTAATAAATTAACTACAGATGTAGAAATGTTCTTATATAATGAAGGATACCTATATTGGAATAAAAATACTGATAGTCTTGAATCATCATTAACTAGTGATGTTAAAGAATTGAAAAACTGGACAAAAGAAAAAGCAATCAATACTATCTATGAAGATAAACTTCCAATGTCTTTAATTGAAGTAGCGTTATATTGGCAATCTGCTAGTAAATTATATGATTATCTAGTTAATGTTGCATTAGAAGAATATCATGCTACACATGAAAGAACTTACACTAATATTTCTGGTATTAAATTTGCTAATCAAAAATCAGCTGTAACAGTTAAGGGTAAAACTTACCCTGCTCCAACTTATGCTAGTGATGGTAGTGTTAATAATGATACAAATGAAGTGTTATCAATTACTATTAATGGTGCTGACCCTAAGGCTATTTGGAACTTTGCATTTAGTGTTGCTCCGATGTATTATTATTCTGCTGAACCATATATATCAAATTTTGATTTTGAAAGCAACTTTGGTGTTGAATATTCAAGTCAAAAATTTATGACAGAAGTTGTTAAAAATGAAGAAAAATTAGGTGTTCCAGTAGGTGCTGGTCCTTATGTTGCATGTAACTCTAACCATGAAACTGATAATGTTAGAGCTGGAGATTTCTTAAATAATAACGTATTATATTTTACTAGAAATGAACATTATGTTGGTGGTGTTCCAGAAATTAAAAATGTCCACTATCAAGTTGTTGCATCAAGTGGATTATTAAATGCTTTATATAATAATGAAGTTGACTATGTTCAACCTAACTCTAACCCTAAAACTATTCAAGAATTAAATGGTAAAAAAGGTGAGGGAATTGAAAATAAATCAATTGAAACATCTGGTTATGGTTACATAGGTGTTAATGCTGGATTCGTTCCTGATATTAATGTTCGTAGAGCAATTATGCATGCAATCGATACTTCAATGACAGTAAGCTATTATGGTAATACTGCTTCTGCTATTTATCGTTCAATGTCGCTTACAAGTTGGGCATATCCTACTGGTGCTACGGCTTATTACCCATTTATTGGTGGCCCAGTTCCTTCTAACTTAGAAGTTGTTAACCCTGATTATGCTGAATATTGTGAAGAACTTGGTAAAAATGCAGGTGACTATTTTACTATAGATGAACAAAAAGAATTCTTAATCAGACTTGTTGAAGGTTCTGGTTACAGTGTTGGTGGTGATGGCATATATACAAACGGAACAACTAAACTTAAATATACATTTACAATTGCTGGTAATGAAACAGATCACCCTGCATTTAGTGCATTCTATAAAGCAAGTGAACTACTAAACTCAATTAATTTTGATATTACTGTTGCAACAGATGGTCAAGCTTTATCTAAACTTGCTAGTGGTGATTTAGCTGTTTGGGCTGCTGCATGGAGTTCAACAATTGACCCTGATATGTATCAAGTTTATCATAAAGATTCAACAGCTACTTCAACTCTAAACTGGGGTTATAAACAAATTAAACAAAATACAGGTGGCAAATATGCTGAAGAATTAGCATTAGTAGAAGAATTATCTGAATTAATTGAAGCTGGTCGTGAAACTGATGATCAAGATGCACGTGCAATTATTTATGCTAAAGCTTTAGATCTTGTTATGGAATTAGCTATTGAACTTCCAACATATCAAAGAGATGATTTATTTGCATACAACATTAATAAGATTGATGAATCGACACTAAACTCTGATTTATCTCCATATAGTGGTTTATTGTCAGATCTTCATACAGTTAGACTTAATCAAACTAAATAATAAAAACTAGAAAAGAGGAATGAAATGTTAAAGTATATTTTAAAAAGATTGTTCATTTCAATATTTGTTCTTCTTGGTGTTTCTATAATAATCTATACATTAGTTAGAATGATGCCAAATGACTATTTGGACATTAAATTCTCATCTCAATTACAACAAGGTACCATTACGCTAGAACAATTAGCGGAATTTAAAGCACAATATGGTATTGGTGATAATTCATTTAAAGGTTTAGTTGATGGATACTTTACATGGCTTACAAATATGTTAAAAGGTGACTTTGGTACTTCATTTAAATATGAAAAACCTGTTGCTGAAGTAATTGGTGATAACATGTGGGTCTCATTTGCAATAGCAGTAATTGCAACTGTGCTTCAATTTGCTATTGCAATACCACTTGGTATTACTAGTGCAACGCACCAGTATTCGAAGCGAGACTATGCTGTAACAATCTTTACAATGATTGGTATTAGTCTTCCTACATATTTCTTTGCTGCTATTATTGTAAAAGTATTTTCGGTTGAACTTGGATGGTTTCCATCAACTGGTTTAATATCAGCAAGTGAAACCTATACAAAAGATTTTGCTGGATTCATGGCAAAACTTCTTGATATGGGACATCACTTAGTTTTACCGATTGCCTGTACAGTTATTTTATCCCTTGGTGGATTAATGAGATATACAAGAACTAATACACTAGAAGTATTAAATGCAGATTATATTAGAACAGCTCGTGCAAAGGGTCTTCCTGAAAAACAAGTAATTTATAAGCATGCATTTAGAAATACAATGATTCCACTTGTAACACTTCTTGCTGGGATATTACCATCATTATTTGGTGGGATGATGATTACCGAAGAAGTATTTGCAATTGATGGGATTGGGCGTCTTGCTTATAAAGCGCTTAGTGAAGGTGACATTCCATTTGTAATGGGATATAATATGTTCTTAGCGGTGTTAACTGTTATTGGTACATTATTCTCAGATATAATGTATTCAGTTGTTGACCCACGTGTAAAACTTGGTAAATAGGAGGTAAAAGTAATGGAAGAAAAAGAAAAAATAAATCAAGTTGATGAAGTACTTGACTCTCCTATCCAAGAAGAAACATATAAAGAGATGAGCCCATTTAAGCTTATTTTAAGAAGATTCTTTAGATCAAGACTTTCAGTAGTTGGATTAGTAATTCTAGTGTTTCTATTTTTATTCTCGTTTTTAGGTCCTGTTATATATAACAGATGGGGTGAAACTGAAGTAGATAGAACACAAGTAATTAACTATATTGAAGTTGAACATGAATATATTGATGAATACGGTGAAAAACAAACTGTTATTCAACAATTAGAAATTATGACAGATAATTTAAAAGCATCTCCTAGTAAAGATCATTTACTTGGTACAGATGAAAAAGGTATGGATATTTTTACTCGTCTTATGTATGGTGGTAGAATATCTTTAACGATTGGTTTTATTGTAGTAATATTAGAAACAATTCTTGGTGTAATTCTTGGTGGAATTGCGGGATATTTTGGTGGTAAAGTAGATCAATTAATAATGAGAATAGTTGATGTATTTAACTGTATTCCAATGTTACCAATTTTATTAATTGCATCAGCAGTTCTTGACTCACTAAAAGAGTTTTTTGATCCATCAAATCGAATCTATTTTCTAATGGTAATTATTACAATCTTCGGTTGGAGTGGTTGCGCAAGAATGGTTCGTGGACAAATCTTATCTTTAAGAGAACAAGAATATATTGTTGCTACAGATGTTATGGGGCTTCCTACTTGGAGAAAGATTTTCAAACATTTAATCCCAAATGTAATGCCTCAATTAATAGTAAATATGACACTAGGACTTGGTTCTATTATTCTTTATGAATCAACACTAAGTTATTTAGGTCTTGGTGTGCAAATACCATATGCTGCATGGGGAACAATGATTTCAAGTTCAAAAGATCCTGTTATCTTATCATATTATATGAATATGTGGCTTCCAGCAGGTATTTTAATTGTTCTTGCAGTACTTGGTTTTAACTTTGTTGGTGATGGTCTGCGTGATGCAATGGACCCTAAATCAAAGAAGTAGGTGATTAATATGGCAAAGAAAAATGGAAATTACCTATCAATAAAAGAGAGTCGTAAAATTATTTCATATAACATTAAACAAATGAAATACTACGAATCTTTAAAGAAGAAAAAAATGGATGTATCTGAATATACATCTGTAATGAATGATGAAAATAATATAATTGAAATTGATAATTTACAAACACATTTCTTTACTGATAATGGAACTGTAAAAAGTGTAAATGGTGTTAGTTTTAATATTCCGAAAAATAAAATTATTGGTGTAGTTGGTGAATCTGGTTGTGGTAAGAGTGTTACATCACTATCAATTATGCAACTAGTACAAGCACCTCAAGGACAAGTAGTTGGTGGAGAAATTAGATTTAATTCTAGTGATTTAGGTTATACAGAAGATGGTAAAAAGATTTGTTATAATATCGCAAAAATGCCTACAAAAGAAATGTTTAATGTTCGTGGTAAAGATATTACAATGATTTTCCAAGAACCAATGACTTCACTAAATCCAGTCTTTACAATTGGTTATCAACTTGATGAAGTTATGTTTATTCATTACCCTGAAATGTCAAAAGAAGATGTTAAAGCACATACGATTGAAATGTTAAATTTAGTTGGTATTTCAATGCCAGAACGTGTTTATAAATCATATCCTCATGAATTATCAGGTGGGATGAGACAACGTGTTATGATTGCAATGGCACTAGCTGGAGATCCAAAACTTATTATAGCGGATGAACCAACAACTGCACTAGATGTTACAATTCAAGCTCAAATATTAGAACTTTTAAAAGATATTCAAAAGAAAACACGTTGTGCAATTATGCTAATTACACATGACCTTGGTGTTATTGCAGAAATGGCTGATGAAGTAGTGGTAATGTATGCTGGTAAGATTATTGAAAAAGGTACAGTTACAGAAATCTTTAAACATCCTAAACACCCTTATACAATTGGTCTTCAAAAGAGTAAACCACTTATTACTTCAAATGCTAATGAACCACTTTATTCAATTCCAGGTCAAGTTCCAAATCCAATTAACTTACCTAACACATGTTTCTTTAAGAATAGATGTAATAAATGTATTAAAAAATGTGATGGAAGTTATCCAAGTGAAATAAAACTTTCTAATACACATTACGTATCATGTTATTTATATGATGAGAAAGGAGAAGACGATGAGTGATAAATCTAATTTAATTTTAGAAGTAAAACATTTAAAAAAGCACTTCCCTTTATCTAAGAACATATTTGGAAAGACTCTTACATCTTTAAAAGCTGTGGATGATGTATCGTTTACACTTGAAAAAGGTAAAACAATTGGTGTAGTTGGTGAATCAGGATGTGGGAAAACAACACTTGGTAGAACAATTTTACAACTATATGATACAACTGGTGGCAAATCAATTTATTATGGACATACAGTAGATGAATTTTTACCTAATTATTATTTAAAGGGAGTTAAAAATTTATGTAATCATAAAAACAAGTATAATAAATTTAAAGATGAACTAAGCGTTTTACTTAGCGATGAATTATTAAAAGATGATAATTATTTAAAACTTTCAATTCTTGATACTTTACTTAATACATATCAAACTAAATTAAATGAATCTGATAATTTAGATAGCGAAAATAAAAGTGTATATCAAAAAGCAGTAAAATGTATTTTAAATATTAAAGAAGTATTAGAAGAATCATCTAGCATTTGTGGTGGTTTAATAGTTGTTAATGAAAAAGAAGTCTTTAGTTTATTGGAAGAAAAGGTTAAATTATGTATTGCATATAAGAAACATAATAGTGATGAAATTAAAGAAAAACTTAATTATTGTGAAGAAAAAATATTAGCAATTAAAAAAGCTTATACAAATAATGTTTTATTTAATGAACTTGAAAATAATATCGAAATTGGTCTTAATTTAGCTTTACTTACTAAAGAAGAATTAAGAAGTCTAAGAACTGAAATTCAACTTATTTTCCAAGATCCTTATTCAAGTTTACCTCCAAGAATGACAATTGGTGAAATTTTAAGTGAAGCTGTAAAGGTTCATAAAATTGTTCCAAAAGAAGAAGTTAATTCACATATTCGTAAGATTATGAAAATGTGTGGTTTACAACCTCAATATTATGATAGATATCCACATGAGTTTTCAGGGGGCCAACGTCAAAGAATTTGTATCGCAAGAGCACTTGCGGTTAATCCTAAACTAGTTATTTGTGATGAACCAGTTAGTGCACTTGATGTATCTATTCAAGCGCAAATAATTAATTTGCTTAAACAATTACAAAATGAACTAGGCCTTACATATATGTTTATTTCTCATGACTTATCTGTTGTTAAATATATTACTGATAGTATTATAGTAATGTATTTAGGTAATACAATGGAAATCGGAGATACTAATGATATTTTCGAAAATCCACTTCATCCGTATACTAAAGCATTATTCTCAGCTGTACCTGTACCTGATCCAGATGCTAAGATGAATCGTATTATTTTAAAAGGTGATATTCCATCACCTGCAAATCCTCCTAAAGGATGTAAGTTCCATACTCGTTGTGAAAGTTGTATGAGTGTATGTAAATTTAAGACTCCTAAGTTTACTGAATATAGTCCAAATCACTTTGTTACATGTCATTTATATGATAATGAAGTAATGGAAAATTTAGATAAATATGATCAAGAATATGAAGAAATAATCCGTAAGGAAAATGAACTAAACGATAGCAAAAATGAAAAGAAATAAAAAAGATAAAGCCAAAGAATATATTGATGATGGACATACAATCTATGATATGAACGTAGATGCTTCTTGGAATAAAAGAAAAGAAAAAATGCCTAGTGTGTACGTAACAAAAGAAGAAAGAAGAACATTAATTAAAGCTGCTTTTCTTGCGTATATTCCTAAACTATTATTAGTGCTTGGATGTTTTTTGGTTACATTTATATTAATATATTTATGGTTAAAATTTTAAATAAAGAAAGGAATTATTTATAAAGTAAATTTATAAATAATATGTTAAAAAATAATGAAAAAAATTATTAAAGGATGTGCTTTAATATTTATATTTGTTTTATTATTTTGTGTAACTAGTTGTAAAAGTTGTAAAAATAAAAAAGATCCAGTAATTGAATCAATTGAGATTGTTGAAACAAGTGTTCCTCAATCTATTTATACAACTGAAATTAGTACTAAACTTGATGATATTCAAATTAAAGTATTAAAGTCTGATGATTCAACAGAAACTATTAATTTAAGTACTTCAATGATTTCTAGTGATGATCTTGCAAAACTATCAACTGCAGGAACGCATACTATTAAAGTAACATATGAAGGATTTGAAGTTGAATTAACTCTTGTTGTTGTGGTAACACCTGATAATCCAGATAAACCTATTGATCCTCAAAGCATTGAGTATCAAGTATTAGTTAAAGATATTGCTGGAAAGCCTCTTCATAATTTCTATGTAATGTTTTATGATGGAGAAGAATTGATTGATCAAGGTTACACAACTAAAGAAGGTACTTTTAAAACAATGTTACTACCTAAAAAATATGAAGTAATTGTTGAAAGCAAAGATGGTTATTATTTAAATCAAGAAAGCTTTGAAACTGATTTACTTGGAAGTGTAGTTACAGTAGAAGCATTAATTGATTCATTAGCAGGTAAAGAAGGAGATATCTTTACAAGCTATGAACTAGGTGATGTAATGTATGATTTTACATTAACAGATATTAATGGTGATGAATTAACATTATATGAATTATTACAAACTAAAAAAGCAGTTTATTTAAACTTCTGGTATAATGGTTGTTCTTGGTGTGAAAAAGAATTCCCTGATGTTGCAGTAGCATATGAATCTAAATATAAAACAGCAGATGGTGTTGAAAGAAATTATAAAGATGATATTGCGATTATTGCGATAAATCCAATGATTGTTGCTGCAGAACGTAATACTGTAGCTGATATTGAAAATTATGCTAAAATTATGGGACTTACATTTAATGTTGCAACTGATTTAGATGGTGATACAAATAACCACACATTTGATCCATTATTAACTACAATGTTTGGTGTTTCTGGTTATCCAACGACTGTAATTATTGATAGTTATGGACTTATTGCTGAAATTGAATCTGGTGCTGTTTTAGGTGTTGAAAAATGGACTCAATCATTTGATAAATATATTGATGAAAATTATTTCCCTGTATATACTGGTAAAACTTCAGGTGAAGAAGCTGAACTTGTTAAACCTGATATCAAACAAGAAGATTCAAGTGTATTAGAAAATGCAGTTAACGGGACAAACCATGATGGAAGTAAATTTGCTGGTACTTATGCACCAGAAGATAATGATGATGCAGAATATTCTTGGCCATGGGTTGTAGAAGAATTTATGGGTAAACAAACTATTAAACCTTCTAACCAAGATAGACACCCATCATTTTCAATTGTATATGTGACAACATACTTAAAAGCTGGTGACGTTTTAACATTTGATTATTTTGCATCTACTGAAGAATATGACTACTTATATGTAATTGTTGATGATGCTATCGCAACTTCTATTGTTGGTAAGAGTACAGATTGGGAAACTTCATATGCTTATTTAGCACTTGAAGAAAGAGAATATGAAATTGGTTTCTGTTATTATAAAGATGTTTCTTATTCAAGTGGTGAGGATGCAGTATTTATTACAAATGTACGTGTTTTAACTGAAGATGATATTGATAAAGAAACTTATATCTTTAGAGAATGTGCTACTGGTGCTATTAATCAAATCACAATGAGTTATCCTAACTATGCAAATGTTGTTTATAATGAAGAAGATGGTTATTATCATGTTGGTACTGCATCTGGTCCATACCTACTTGCAGATATGTTAAGTGGTACTAAATGGAGTAATTCTACTTTATATGAAATGAGCTTAGAAAGTTTATGTGTTGGTTCTGATGGTGTTGACTATAATAAAGTAATTGAAGAATATTCAGTATACGCAAGTAATTCTCAAGTTGGTTATACTCCTGTTACTAAGGAATTAGCTGAT
>JAZSIL010000226.1:0-2334 GCA_045533785.1 Bacilli bacterium | reverse complement strand
TAATAAGATTCTTTACTACATCTGTTAAATTATCATAAGTATTTTTGACACCTAAAACAGTTTCTTTATCTGTTAATTTCAAGTCTTCAATAGTTTGTAGATTATTAATTAATTCTATTACATATGAAGCAGAATCATTATTTTGTTTTAATAACTCAAGTGCTTTTTCACAAGATTCTAAAACATTTAAATTTGTAACTTTTGTTTTTAACTCATGGTTAAGAGCTTCATATAAATTCCTAGTATTTATTAATTTTTCTTCATCAGTAATTGTTAATTCATTTATACTTGGTAAACTTGAAATAGCATTTATAACTTTTTCAATTTGTTTTTGATTATCAAGTTCAATCTTTAAATTTTCCAATTCTAAGAATTTATTCTCTAATACTTGATAATTTGTAACTTGTGCTTTATCCGTTGATGATAATAGATCATACTTACTCTTAATGTTTATAAGTATATCCTCATCATCTAGTGAAATATTTTCTGGTAGTTTATCAATTAACTCAATAACTTCTGCAACTTCAGTATTTGTTTTTTTATTATCACATGAAACAATACAGATACCAAAGATAAATAACATTAAGAATAGAAATATTTTTCTCATAAAAATCGTTCCTTTCATTTGATAATATTATATCATTTTCTTGCTATTTTTTCAATTATTAAAAACAAAAAAATACTTAACAAATTATGTTAAGTATTATAATATTTCTTCCATATAAATTTTCATTGGCTTAAGGCCTAGTTTTTCATAAAATGCTATAGCACCAGGATTTAGATTCCAAACATTAAGTGTAATGTCATAGCACCCATTAGTTCTTCCTATCATTTTTGCATAATTATAAAGCTGTCTACCAATACCTTTTTTTCTAAACTCTTTATCAACGCATAAATCATCTATATATAAAGTTTTACGATCAGTCATTGACTTATGATCTTTTATCTCTTCATAGATGCAGAAAATATATCCTACAACTTGTCTTTTTTCTTCAGCTACCCATACTGGCGTAAGTTCATTAGTTAAAATAGTTTCTAAATCTTTTTTTGTATATTTTTGTTTTCTTTTTTTAAATACGTCTGGACGATATCTTGCGTGAAGTTTATGTACTTCATATAGAAGTTCTGATAGTCTATCAATATCTGTAAGTTTAGCTTTTCTAATAATCATAATTGTCTCCTTATTCTATCTTATATATATATATTATACTGCTAAAATTTAATTATGTCAAAATAATTAAAAATCAAATAGTTTTTTATCTAATAAATATACATCACGATAATAGAATTTAAAAGCCTCAGCGTGATACCAACTTGGCATTTTTGCTTTTAAATCATTATATTTTTCTTTAATTTCATTTACATTAGTTTTACTATCAGTATCATTTAAATTATCATTAGAGTAAGAAACTACAAAATTAAGTCTTTTTCTTCCCATATAACGTCTATGTAAAATATGGATTTTATCATTTTTAATTAATAAAAATAATATAAATCTTATAACCAATAATACTCCTACAACCATTATTGGAAGATTACCATAGAAAACAAACATTTCAAAATAACTAAAATAAATAGTTTGACCATTTTGTGGTGAAGTTAACAATAATTTAAATTTAGGAAAACAAATCACCAAATTAATAATAGAAAAGAAAACTAAAACTATACCAATTATTCCTTTAATTAAATTTGTCTTAATAAACCTAGGTGAAATATAAGGTGCTTTGGGTTTTGGTTTTGATATTTTATTTGTCCATAAATCATCCAATTGTTTTTTAGTTTCTAAGTATTCTTTACGCCAATTTAAAAAATCTCTTCCTTCACTAATATCCATGTGTGTTGAAACTATACCACTACATTTATATATATTAAATGTTCCCTCATTTTCTATAAATTCAAACTTAATCTTACTAAAATCTGTATATCCAATTTCATTTCAGCACCTCCTATTTATCATATCGTAATATGACTAATTCTATTTTATCACGGAAACTGTACTCTGTCAATCAAAAATCAGGTGTTTCAAATGTTCGATTTTTGTGCATGGGAAATAAAAAGAACGAATTTGAAATGGTGTCCGATTGTGCAGGTAACTGAACTTGTTTCAAAAGGGGTAGTTTTTTGCAGCGTATCGCCGGCTCTTAAGTAGAGGGCAATGAACAGAGTATAATGCATAAAAACAAACCTGAAAATTGTGCAAGCATACAAAGTTGCATAGAAATTTTTTGTCAAATCTCAAAATGTCCCTAGAAGAATATAGAGGGCAGTAAATTACATAGCATCTTGAAAATTGAATAGCAGTCTTTACAGAACTACACATCAAGGGTGGGGTGG
>JAZSIL010000081.1:0-2946 GCA_045533785.1 Bacilli bacterium | reverse complement strand
CATACATCTTAATCATATAATCTTTTAAATAATCATAATCTACGAATTTAAAATAATGTTCTTTACTAACAGTAGGATGAATAATCATATTAATATGAATATTATTTAATAAATAATTATTAAAAGTATTTGTTAGTAATTCAATATTTTTTTCATAATATGCCCATCCGTTATGCCCATTTTCGGATATTTCTCCAGGAGGGCCATCTATAGATAATTGTAAATTAAAAGAGGTATCAAAATTACTAATTTTATCTAACTCTTTTATAAATTCAATTAAATCTTCAATATGAACAGATAAATTTGTTGACAAAGACCAGGTTTGAATATGAGGAAAAAGATCATAAATCTGAGGAAGATTTTTAATCATTTTATTAATTCCTAATAAACTTTCTCCACCCCAAATCTGTATTTCATTAACTTTATCTTTATCAACATCAAGCGCTTGTAATGTATTTCTTAAATTAGAAATATAACTACCATCTTCCCAAGCTTGTGCAATTAGTTTATTATATTCACTATAAGCTTTATTTTTATGTAAAAAACAAAAACTACAATTGAAATTACATACAGAGGCTCCGAAAACAGTAATACTATGAATTTCATTCATTTCAAACATCCTCCATTAAAACCAAGTGCAGTTTGAACTGTTATTACCAAAGCTATGACCGCAAGTAAAGAAATCAAAGCTATTAAAAGAATCAAATCCATTAACACTATTATTTGAATTATTAGTATTGTTTGCACAAACCTTTTCCATATTAGTAATAACAGTATTAAGTTTTGTTAATGTGCTAGCCTGTAATAAAGCACCTACAGTAGGAATAGTAATTTGAGAAGCAAATCCTGACATATTAGGGATTCCATTTTCTAATTTTGTAATTGCAGTTTTTGCGGCAGTAACATCTGATGCCGCAACTGTTTTACCCACAGAAGTAGGAGAGCTAATAGTTCCAGTTACATCAGACATATCAGCTCTCTTATTGTGCGCGGTACGAATAGCTTCTAAGCGGGTAAATAAAGCAGCCATATCTGTATGTAAAACTGTATTTCCTGCTGACAATGCCATTCGTTAATTCTCCTCTCCGCTTAAATTGCTTAATTGACTAATATCTCTTACTTGGTCAATTTGAACAGTAATTCTTTTTGCAAAAATATTAATATCATATGTCATTTTTGCGATAGGTTTAGTAGTAGAATATAATAAATTGTCATCTTTATAGAAAGAAACGGTTTGAATAGTTCCACAATCAATTTGTCTTAATGCACTCCATAGATCTTCAAAAAAAGCTAAATATGCATTAGTACTATCGCTTAAACTAGAATTTTGAATTTCTTGTAGATTTCCAGAAATTAAAATTCTTTCAGTATTTTGAACAGTATTAGAATTAAAACTAACCATAATAGTCTCAGAAGTTGGAGACATTAGGCTAAAAGTTTGTGGTTCATTACCATTGTTAAAACTAATAATCATTTTTTCATTCGCCATAAATATATTGCCCTCCTTGCAATGCTATAATATAAATATTGTCTTTTGAGTGAACAATTTGAGACATTTCTCCACTAATCTTAAATCCATTTAGAAAAAAAGTTGTAGAGGTATTTAAATATTTAGATATAATATTTATATCATCTGAATTAGATAATACTATTTGCAGACAAAGATGATGATCTGCACTCTTATATATAGAGCACTTTGAAATTGCAACATTGTCTGTATTATTTATTGCTAAATATTGCACTTAATCTTCCCACTTTCTTAATTTTTTAGCTTGTTCTGCCTCTTCAAGAGCTTTTTTTAGATTTGCTTTGCGGGTAGCTTCTGTCTCTGTCAATCCAGAATAAATCCAACCTAATGCATCATCTTGATATTCTGGTTTTACGAAATATTTTGATAATTTCATTGCAATATAGCATTTATCTTCCCAGCGACCGCAAAGTTTGAAATGAATGAATCCACTATTAATATAGGAATCTATATCCTCTGGATTAATTGTAATTGGCCAAGTTTTCATATTATACCAAGAAAAATCATGGTCTACAGTACAATAGTTCCCTAAACAAGTTTCGTCACTTCTGTTCAATAAGCAAGAATTTACAATATTATAATGTCCCATTCTATTACAAATTGGAGTACAAATATCATTACATAAAAATTCAATGCGACCTCTCTGCTCTTCTGGAATCTGTAATAATTTATCCCAATTATTATTTAAATTTCTCACCATTAATTGCATATCAAATTTATCATTATAATGAAACTCTTTATCGTTTGAAGATACAATTACACTTTGATAATATTTAAAATTGGGAAATTTTTCTTTTAAATAATTATATAATTCTTCAGATGCAACAGTAATAGCGTGTTTTCCATTATGAAAAATTTCAGTAATATTATTACAAAATCTATCATAAACATCTGTTCCTTGGACTAAATGATTATTCCAAGTAAGATTCATAGATAGTCCCATTTTTTCAATTTTTCGTCTGAATAAATCAATATCTTGAATTGTTTGCGTAGGATAATTATAATCTGTCGTGCGTCCATTCCAGATTGCCCCTGGAAAACTACCATAAATTTCAGAAACTTTACGATTAGGATAGCAAGCATCTGGATACAAATTTTGAAAAGCAATTAATGATTGAAATTGTTCAAAATTTTCAGGACCGGGTAAATGGAAATATCCAATCTTATCAGGCTGAATTGGATCTTTTCTAGGGCCAAATTCATATGAATCATCTCCTAAACAACTGTAACAAGCAGTTTGATATCTTGCACCATCAAAATTAAAACTAGGACAAGGTTCATTGAATTTCATGCATTTATGTAATGATGTGTGAATACAATTTTCACAAACTGGATAACCTCTTACAAGTCTCATATATTTTCTCCTTAATAATTTGAAATAATATTTATATATTGATTATCTATATCATTATAAAATT
>JAZSIL010000149.1:0-2470 GCA_045533785.1 Bacilli bacterium | reverse complement strand
GAGTATAAAGAAAAATTAAGAATTAGATCATATAAAACGGTTAATAAAGATGATGAAGTGTTTGTTGAATTAAAGAAGAAATATAAAAAAATAGTTTATAAACGAAGAGAAATCTTACCGTATAATTCTGCAAGACTATTTCTTGATAAAAAGGTTAGACCAAATGATCTTCAAATTACAAAAGAAATTGAATATACATTAAACTATTATCAAGATTTAAAACCAACTATCTTTTTATCTTATGATAGACTTGCATATATTGGAAAAGATGATTTAAATTTTAGAATAACGCTTGATCGAAATATTATGTGGCGAGACTATGATATTGATCTTTCTAAAGAAGCATATGGTGATTTAATATTAGATCAAGATTTAGTGCTTATGGAGGTTAAAACAGTTATGGGACTTCCGAGATGGTTACTTGATTTTTTAGGAGAAAATAATATATATAAAGTATCGTTTTCTAAATATGGGAATGTATATAAAGAAATAATAAATAAAGAAAAAGAGAAAGAGGAAATAAATTATGCTTAGTGATTATTTAAAACAACAAACTAACGATATGACATACTTTTTTATATGTATGTTATTAGCAGTACTTCTAGGGCTTGTACAAGCTTTTGTTTATACAGTTAAAAATAGATATACAAAAAGTTTTGTTACAACTTTAATATTACTGCCTGTTGCGGTATGCATGATTGTACTTTTAGTAAATAATAATTTAGGAGTAGCTGTTGCGGTTGCAGGTGCATTTACACTTGTTAGATTTAGATCAGTTCCTGGTTCTGGTAAAGAAATTACTGCAATCTTTATTTCAATGGTTACAGGTGTTACACTAGCATCATGGCAAACATATAATATTGAATATGCGGTATTCTTTACAATTATTGGAAGCGGTTTATTATTAATTCTTAATACTACTAAGTTATTTTCTAAATCAAAGAATAAAGAGTTAATTTTAAAAATAACAGTCCCTGAAATGTTAAATTACTATACTATATTTGAAGAATTATTTGATAAATATACAACTTCTTGTGAAAAGATTGCAGTTAAATCAGTTAATATGGGAAGTATGTTTAAAGTAACTTATCGCATTGTTTTAAAAGATATGAAGTTAGAAAAAGAGTTTATTGATGAACTTAGAATAAGAAATGGAAATCTAGAAGTTTCTTTATTTGATGATTCATATAACGAAAATATGTTATAAGAGGTATAAAGATGTTTAAAAAGATTTTATTAACTTTTATTTTATGCTTATCTTTTGTTTTTATAGTAGGTTGTAAAGGTAAAGAATTATTTGAAGACAAATGTAAAAATGGACTTCATGGAGAATTAGAGTGGATAACTGTTAAAGATTCTACTTGCAGTGAAGTAGGAGAAAAACAACAAGTATGTACTAAGTGTAAAGAAGTTATAACTACGGCACCGATTCCTTATAAAGAACATACTGAAAGTGATGATTGGATTATTGTTAATGATTCTACTTGTACAACACTTGGGTCAAAACATAAAGTATGTACTGTATGTAATGAAATTATTACTACAGCAATAGTTCAATATAAAGACCATGTAGAGTTAGAAATTGTTGGTATACCTCCTACTTGTGAAGAGGATGGATTAACTTTTTGTATAACATGTAGCGAATGTCATACTATGTTAGCAGAACCTACTGTTATTCCGGCTCTTGGGCATAATTATTTAATTGATGAAGCAGCATCTACTGAACTTGTTCTTGTATATAAATGTGATAATTGTGGAGATTCGTATGAAAAACAAAATGAATCCGGTTCTTTATGTGATAAAGGTCACACTGAAAGTGATTGGATAACAACGCTTGATGCAACTTGTACAACATTTGGTAGTGCTCATAAAATTTGTACAGTATGTAATGTTGAACTTGAAATTAAAGCTTTAGAAAAACTTCCTCATTTAGAAGAAGTAATACCTGGAACTCCTGCTAAATGTGAAGAAAAAGGTCTTACAGATGGTATTAAATGTAGTAAATGCGATTATGTTATAAAAGAACAAACAACTATTGATCCTGTTGGTCATGATTATAAAATAACAAATACTGTTTATCCAACAAATGATGCTGATGGTTATACTGAATATACTTGTAACAATTGTGGCCATTCATATCAAAAAGTTTTAGAAGCAGGCAGTGGTTATGATGAAACTCTTGCAACAACAATTGTTTTAAGTGATGAAGAAATTAATATTTCTAATAGTAATGGTGGAGTAGTAGTTAATAATAATGAAGTATTAATTACCCTTGCAGGTGAATATGATATCATAGGTGAAATTAGTGAAGGATCTATTATTGTTGCAGTTTTAGAAGAAGATGATGTAATATTAAATTTACGTGGTGTAAAAATTACATCTACAACTACTAATCCTATATATATAGAAAGTGGTAATGAAGTAGATATATCTGCTAAGTCTGAAACACAAAACTATATATATGATAAAA
>JAZSIL010000021.1:0-10302 GCA_045533785.1 Bacilli bacterium | reverse complement strand
TTTTTATTGATATTTATTATAATATTCTGTTAACGGAATTCCATTATATTTAAAGAATAAAGGTCCTTGAATACCGATAGTTTTTCCTGTTAATTTTTTCGCAAGAGTTGTCATATACATTATCTCACCTTTATATTCGATTTTTCTATCATCAACAACTTTTGCAGTTTCATTATCATCATGAATGTAAACTATTATACTACCAATAGGAATTTGACATTTTGTAAACGAAAATGGAGATCCCTTTTTATGTGATTCATCTTTATCAATAGAATCATCCTTATATAATTTTAACTTATCTTCTCTACCATGCATTACTGCCATTTCTTCAAACATCTTGTATGCAACTTCTGGTGCGATATCAAAGAACTCACGATTAGGAGTAATTCTCAAGCTAGGATTTAACATCTGAATTAATCTATGTAATGATTTATCTGCTTTTTGTGATGCAGGTATTTCATATGTACAATATATCTCGTAATCATATGGTAATCCACTACCACTAAGATCTTTTACTCTTCTTTCTACATCTACTGAATAACCTATTTTAATACAATTATCCTTAAATGATTTATTTGTTAATATATAAATGTAACCTATTTTACTCATATTAATCTTCATCCTTTTCATCTAAAATTAATGCTTTGTAAAATTCCTTAGCCATTATTTGCATAACTGTAGTTTGGAATTGTTCATTTCCTAATAATCTTTGGAATGCTTCATGATTTTGACTATAGCATTCAACTAATACTCTTTGAAATTCCTTAGGGAATATTGAATTAATAAACATTTGTGGGTCATTAGATTTAGCGTATTCTTTTAGCTTCTTCTTAATAATTTTATCTTCCATAAGCATTTTGAATACACTATCTATAGCTACTTTGTCTCCATCTCCAAAGTCATCTTTATATTGCTCATTAACTTTTTCAACTATTCTTTCTAAAGTATCTGTTTTTCTACTTTTTGTAGATGGTTTAGCACCAGCAGCTGGTTTAACAATAACCGGTTCTTTTTCTAGTTCGATGGCTCCTCTAAATATTTCTTTTAATTTAGCATATTCTAATGATACTTTACCAGTTAAATCTACAATTGGTAATTTTGATTTAGGCAACAATCTTATTAAATAAGAAATGAACAAATAATCTTTAAATAATTCTTCATCATTTATTCTTACTAATTGAGTTACAAAACCATATGTTCTGATAAATTTCATCATTGTATCACGAGCAAGTCCACGTTTATCAAAATCAAATTCTGCGTATCGATCAACAACAGGCTTTAATGCACTAACTAACTTTCCTATTGTAGTTTCATCTTGTCTTTTCTTATCACCTGCATTTTTCATGATTTCAATAAACTTTTCAATATCTGAATCATTAAACAATGCAAAAGAATTTAACTTTTCTCTTAAATCATAAACATGATTAATATCTGTACATCCATCTAAAATAGTTTCTTCATAGAATGGTTGGAATGAATTTTTGATTTCTTCTTTTGTATTAGCAAAATCTAAAACAAATACATCATTTTTATATGCACAAGTTCTATTTAATCTTGATAGAGTTTGTACAGCGCTAACTCCTCTTAACTTCTTATCAACAAACATCGAATGAAGTAATGGTTCATCATATCCTGTTTGATATTTTTCTGCCACAACCATAATATTAAATTCATCACTCTTAAATGCCTTCCTAAATTTAGCATCAGAATTAATTTTCTTACCATCACCATATTCATTCATTTCAGCTTCAATATATTCAGTATCATCGTCATCTAATTTTACTTTTCCTGAAAATGCAACTAATACTCCGCATCCATAACATGTATCTGGGTGTATTTCAATATATTCTTTTATTGCTTTATAATAATAAACAGCACTTTGTCTTGAATCAGTTACAACCATTGCTTTACCATGCCCATTAATTTTTCTTCTACCATTATTCAAAAAGTTATCCATTATTATTTCTACTTTTTGATTAATAGTAAATTCATGTTGATGATAATATTTAAATAGAGCTCGTTTAGCTTTTTGCTCTAACAGTTCAGGATTATCTTCTGAATTTGTGATTAATTTAAATGCTTCTTTAATTGTAACATAGTTGCTTAATACATCTAGTATAAAGCCTTCTTCTATCGCTTGTCTCATAGAATAAGTATGGAATGGATGTTTTGTTCCATTAATATCAGGCGTACCAAATAACTCTAGCGTTTTATTAATAGGTGTAGCAGTAAAAGCAAGGAATGTTTGATTTTCATGGTGACCTTGTCCTAATATTGTTAATAGTTCCATTGTCTCTTCTATTTCATCAACATTAACATCATTTTCTTCAGCAAAAGCTTTTAATTCTTTTTCTTTATCAATAAGTGAACTTCTTAATGTTCTTGCTGATTCACCACTTTGTCCTTGGTGTGCTTCATCAATAATAATAGCAAAATTTCTTCCTTTTAAATCATCAAAATCTTTATATGCATATAAGAACTTTTGAATTGTACAAATAATTATTTTCTTTTTGTCATTAATTGCTTCAACTAAACCTCTAGAACCTTTCTTTTGAGTTATACATTCAACTAATCCAGCTTTATGGTCAAAACTATTAATTGTGTCTTGTAATTGTGAATCCAAAACAATTCTATTAGTTACAATGATAACTGAATCAAAAATATATTTATCATCATAATCAAAAGCAGATGCAAGTCTATATGCAATCCATGCAATAGAATTTGATTTACCAGAACCAGCTGAATGTTCTATTAAGTAATTATGTCCAGCTCCTCGTTCTTTTACGTCATCTAAAACTTTATGAACTACATCAAATTGATGATATCTAGGGAATATAATTTTTCTTACTGTATATGACTTTTTACTACCATTTACAATTTCTTCTATTTTTTCTTCAGTTATTGTTATAAATTTTTGAATTAAATCAAGAATTGAATCATATGAAAATACATCTTCCCAAATATATGATGTTGGATATCCATCAGGATTAGCAGGATTACCTTTACCACCAGGATTGCCTGCACCATTACTACCTTGGTTAAAAGGTAAGAATCTAGTTTTACTTCCTTCCAAATAAGTAGTCATAAAAGCATCTGATAAATCTATTGCAAAATAACATAAAAATCTTTGTGCAAATTTAAATATAGGTTCTTTAGGATCTCTATCTTCTTTCCATTGTCTCATTGCATCATCAACATTTTGACCTTTAAATTGATCTTTAAGTTCAAATGCAAATAAAGGAATACCATTAATTGATAATACCGTATCTATAGTATTATGATTTTTTAATGAATATGGAAATTGTCTAGTAATACCAACTATGTTCTTTTTGTATAATTCTACTAAATCAACATTTAAATTTGAACTAGGTTTGAAATAACATAATTTAATTTCAACTCCCATATCCTTAATGCCTTTTTTAAGAACATCTAAAACATTACTTGAATCTATTGCATTAAAAACTCTTCTTATTAATTTATCTTTAGAACTAGCACCATATAATTTATTATATCTAGCCCAAGCCTTAGGTTGAGTGTTTTCTACAAACTGAACTAATATATCTGGAAACATCATCTTTTCTGCATCATATAGTGAAGCGTTTATTTTTTCATATCCATGTTTCAAAAAATATGTTTCAATATCTGTTTCAAATCTTTTTTCTGATGTATCTATAGACATATCTATTCCTCCTCTATAAGTGATTCAATATATTTTCCAATTTCATCGAATAATATTCTGTATTTAATTTCGTTATTATATATATCCGCGCCAACTAATTGAACACATTTATTTCCAATATTCTCATCATTAATTATTAAATTTACATAACAATTCTTCTCTAAAACAAATTGCTTATAAGGTTTGTATTCCATTCCATTAACTAAAATTCTTTTAAAAATAAATAATCCATTATCAGTATTTTTTAAAGTTCCTATAAATCTACCATTGTTATTATCACCTTTATTAACAAACAAAAGGCATTCCAAATTATTAGTATCCAAAAAAGAAGGATCCGCAGCATATATCAAAGGTTTAACTTTTTCATTTTTTTCTTTCTTTCTGTCAGCATCTGCTTTTTTTATAGTCCAAGCAACTCCAACTAATGTTAATAAACCACCATATAATGCAGAAACAATCGGTATAACAATTTCTTTTATTTCATTACATGGAATTATATAAATTAAATATATACTCAAACCAATCCCAACAATAAAGTCTTGAATAAAACCAAATTTTAATATAAAATTTTTTGAAGTTGATGATAAAAAAGAAACTGTTAAACTATAAAATACAATAATCATCAATAATATTCCAATTATAAATTTCATAATTAACCAATTATTGAAACAAGTTAAATAGAAAATATCACATAACCAATAAAACAACATATATTTGGTCATATTTTGATTAGCAATTTTCTTTTGTTCTTCGGTTGGATTAAAATTAAGATGTTTCTCTGCAAACAATTTAAATCCCGCAATACTTATAGGAACTAAAAATAAAATTAAAATAAATATAAACCAATGCCAAAACATATACTCACCTCTTTATTTAGCTAGTAAATTTATAAATGTAGGAATCAAACCGATTAGAGCACCAATAACAGTACTTACTATTGCTATAATCCATTCTCTTCTTTTTAATCTTCTTTCTTTTTTTATTTCATGTTTTAACCATATTTCAAATTCATCAAAATCTACCATCTTAACTATTAAATACGACGTGCCTGACATTGTACTAATATCACTTATTGAAATATAACCTCTTATTTTTAACAATTTTAAAATATCCTGATATCGTAAATAGTTTTCATTTTGCATCGTAATAGGGTTTAATTCATTGTATTCTTCTTTATTAGCATTAAATATTTCTTTAACTTCATTAAATTGTTTAATCAATAAATGCATCTATAAAACCCTCTTCCCTGTTATATATTCATAAATAACAGACTTCTTATAATCATTTAATTTTTCGATTTTCTTGAGTTTAATGTCTATCAAAGCATCAATTTTTGAACATTTTAACTTCAATTCTTCAACTATAGTTTTTTGCTCATAAATATTCGGAATTATAATTTCCATATTTGAATACTTACTAGCACCAATATTTTGTATTGTTGCTTGTATAAATATCATGTTCTTCCAAGCTTCATATATTGAACTTTGAGTAAAATACATTAAAAACTCTGGTAGAAGGATTTTGGGATTACATCTAGCTTTAATCAAATAACCAGCAAATGTACTTTCATTTTCTTCACCCAAATACATAAAAGTTTTACCTACTGTTCCTCCACTTCTTGCAAAAAGAATATCCAATTTTGAAAGTAAATACTGCTTTCCTTTTTCTTTTGATAAATATAAGTTATCCTCAGAATTCTTTAATTTATTATCAGAAGTTATATCCGTAATTCTTATATATCTATAATAATCGGTAGTATCTTGTGGCTTTTCTCCACTTTCATTAGCACCATATATCATAGATTCACTCAAACAAAATTTTAATCTCTTTACAACATAATCTTCATTTATTTCGCCAATCCATTTGTATTCACTATCTCTTTTTTTACAATACTTGTTTAAACCAAATTTTATATGATTTGAAATGATTATTTTTTTATATTCTTTAAGGTTTTCTATTTGTTTATTTTCTACTTCAATTAAGGAATTAATTTTGTTACTTATTTCATCTAATAACTTATATAATTTTTCTTGATAAATTTCATCTTGTGGCATAGAAATATATAAGTTATTTAAAGTATTAATTCCAACGCCTCCAATTAACCCCGTTAAATTAACAAAAAATTGTGACAAAAAATCCTGAGATTGTAAACAATAATACAATAACTTGCTTTTAATTTTCACAGCATCAAAGCAGCATAATTTATTAACAAAAGCGACTTGTCTATCCGTATAAGCAATTTTTTTACCGGCACTACCTCCCTCAATACACATTAAAATAGAATTTTTTGGAGCAAATTTAAAATCATCATCACTGTTGACAGATAAACCGTTATCATAATTAATTTTTTTTGAAAGAACATCAATATCTTTTGTTGCTATATACGGAATATTTTTGTTAACATAAAAATCTTTTATATTGTCCGGAATACTGTTTCCATTAAAAAGTTTAGCTACATATTTTAATTTTATTTTTTTCATTATCCAAAAAGCTCCTTCATTAAAACCTTTTCTTCTGAAGTTAATTTTTTCAGTTCATCATAAATATCTTGACTAGCTCTTGGTTCAACGAACTTATAAAATATGCGCGTAAATGGAATTTCATATCCTATTTTATCTTTTGTTCTATCTGTATATGCATTGGGATTATATGGAATTACATTTTTATTAATAAACTTCTCTATATTATCTTCTAATGGAATAATTTCAGTATCAGTTTTTCCTTTAATTGGTTGTAGTCTTCCTTTTTTCAATACAGGTTTGCCTTTTTCATCGACAATAGCCGTTTCAACTGATACTTTTGTATATCCAAAATATCTTTTATTAAAAATTTTAGATTCAACTATTAAACCATTATTTTCATATACACTATTACTAAATTCTTTATAAGCTTGCATTATTATTTTTATACATTCATCTGATAATTCAACTCGTTTATTACCAATGTTTTTTCTTCTTTTTACAAAACACTTAGATGCATCAATAAGTTGAACTCTATCAATTCTTCTATGCTCCTTATCATCTTTTGTAATAACCCAAATATAAGTTGAAATACTTGTATTATAAAATAAATCATTAGGTAATTGAATTATTGCCTCTAATAAATCATTTTCAATTATAAAACGTCTGATTTCTGAAGGGCCACTTCCTGCATCTCCATTAAATAATGATGAACCATTTTGAATAATTGCCATTCTACCAGTTTTCTTTAATTTTTTTAGACCATTTTGTAAAAACAACATTTGACTATCAGAAATACTTGGAAGTCCTGCTTCAAATCTTCCGTTTTTTCCTAATTTATGTTCTTTTTCTACAGCATCTTTTTCTTTTTTCCAATCAATACCAAAAGGTGGATTAGAAATTATGTAGTCAAATTCGTATCCAGGAAATTGATCATTACTTAATGTATCACCGAATTTCATGTTATCGGCATCTCCGCCTTTAATAAGCATATCTGCTTTTGCTATAGCATAGGTTTCAGGATTAAATTCTTGGCCAAAACATGATAAATTTATATTTTCGTTAATTGATTTTAGTCGTTCATCTAAACAAGCTAGCATTTGACTTGTCCCCATTGTCATATCATATGCTGTTTTAGAACCACCATTTTTTTGTAATTCGTCTTTATCATTAGCAATTAATAATTCAGTCATTAAATAAATAATATCTCTTGCAGTAAAGTGAGCTCCAGCTTGTTCATCATATGATTCAGAGAATTTTCTAATTAGCTCTTCGAAAATGTATCCCATATCTTGAGCTGTTACAATACTTGGCGAGAAATCTGCTTTTTTAGCATTGAACTCACTAATAATTGTAAATAATAAATCATTCTCTGACATCTTATCGATTTCTTTAAAAAAGTCAAATCTTTGAATTATATCTTTAACATTATCACTAAATGATTGTAGATATGTGATAAAGTTTTCTTTAATATTATCAGAATCCGCAATTAGTCCGGCAAAATCGAATTTACTAAAATTATAAAAATCATGCTTGGCTGTTGCTTTTAAAATTGCATCTCTTGCAGGGCCCACTACTGGTTTAGGAAGGTTATCTAGTTCTTTCACTTTATCAACAACAGCTTGCTTTGTGTCTTTTAATGCATCATCAAATCTTTTTATAACTGTCATAGGAAGTATAACTTTACCATATTCATGTGGCTTATATTCACCATATAAATGGGTAGCAATTTCCCATATTAGATTTGCTTTTTCTTGTATATTTATATTTGATTGTTTTTGTAATTTTTCTATTGACACGATTACTTTTTCCTCTCAATTTTTATTTATTATATTATAGCATATTTCGATAAATTTTGCTAATTAATTATAATACTATTAAAATATACTATCAATTATATTCATTCTCAATTAATCTTGTTTTCAATAATGCTTCCTTAAAGTTCGAAATAGTTATTTTTAATGCACTATTAGCATGTGCTTCTATTACTCTTGGGTATTTATCTGGTTCTCTTTTCATTACGGAAAGTAGACTACTTGTATCCCCCATTTCTATTTGTTTATGAGGATTTGGTCCGTAAATTATATCTGAATAAACATTTGAATACTGTAAATTAGTCGTATTAAATCTTTTAAGTTCTTTATAATCCGATATAAAATCTACTTGATTTTCTCTTAGTCCTAAATTTTTGGCAATTTTTTTATAATCATTTTCTTTTCCTGCTAAGGCACCAAAGACTAATACTTTATGAGTTCTTGGATTAACTGGCATACTAGATTCTTCTAATACCACACCATATTTAATTAGAAGTTCATCTATTTCATCATTTTCGCAAGCTTTTTCTATCTCATAACGAATTTTTGAAATTATTTTATTTAGTATTTTATGCTGCTGTGCTTGAGTATATATCAATTTAGTTTTCCCTCAAAAATACTTTCATAAAAATTTTTAAGGGATTCTTCTAATTGTTCAAGTTCTTTTTTCATCGCAATATACATGTTAAGTTTAGAATTATATTTTTTAGCATAGTGATTTTGTTCTTCCAATGGTGGACAAGAAATAGTTAACTCTTTTAACATTTTCATAGGTATTGTAGGTATTATAGATCCTTTTTGAATTGATTTCAATTGCTCAATTCCTGTCTTGGATTCAAAAAACATTTTTAAAAATAATGGGTTAATTTCATCAATGTTTGGGCGAATAATAAACATTCCACCAGTAACAATAATATTTTCCTGAGGTTCAAAATCAACAATTGCAATTTTAACTTTAGAACTTTTTGATGTCATAACTAAATCATTTTTCTGTAATCTATGTTTTAATAGTTTTTCATCATTGTTTTCAATGTATTGTAATTTTTCAAAGTTTATACAACCATTTTCAATATCACTAGATGTTAATATTCTATAATTTGTTTTTTCATCAGTAATTTTATCTTTGAAATTAGATACAGTGTATTGACTTCCTTGTGAAATTTTTGCAACATTTTCAAAAGTTCTTCCAAAATTAATTTCTTTAGGTTTTGATAATAAATTATTAACTAGAAAAGTATTTTTTTCTTTTATTTCATTAGTTGTAAGCATTATACAATTATTATTTAAATAATCATCTAATAACTCAGCTAATTTAATTTCAACATCCTTATTCTTATTTGTCTTAACAATATAGTTGTTTCCATCAATAATTTTGACTTTCTTGTTTTCATTACTAAATACTAATAATGTCATAGGAACATTAGTATATGGCGATAATATTCCTGATGGTAATTCTATTATTCCTTCTAATAAATGGTTTTCCAATAAATAGTTTCTATAATCATTATCATCATTAAAAAATAAAGGTTTTTTACTTAATAATGAAATACATTTCCCATTTTCCTTCATTTTTGAAAGTAATCTATCAACAAAAAACCATTCCGATGTTGTTCTACTATTAAATAAGGATTTATTCTTAGTATAAAATCTTTGATAAGTATCATCATTATATTTGATTGCTAATGGTGGAAATACATAACCTTTATCATATTCATATAACTTACTAAACAATGCATTTTCATTAATCAAATTAAAATCTAATTCTAATAAATCAAAAATTAAATTACTAATAAAAACTTGCTCAGTATTAATTTCAATTCCTTTATAAGCAATTTCATTATTCCATTCCTTTGCTAGTTCAAATAAAAACTCAGAATAACCTGAACACAAATCCAAAACAACATCGTCTTTTTCAATCTTCAAAATTTTAATTATCAATTTGTTTATTTGATTATTAGCACTAATGCTACCGCTATATAAACCATACTTTCTTTTAATTCTATAAAAACACTCAATAATTGCTTTAACATCATTTAAATCTTGAACAAACTCTATTAATTCAACCTTTTGTTCACTAGTAATATCATTTAGTATATTGAGTGAATTAGAACTAAACCTACCTTTTGGTTTAAAATAAAGGTAAGCTGTACATAGTAAATAATCAGCTATTTTTATTTCTGAAACTTCTCCTCTAAAATAAGTTAATAATTGTAATTCTTTATTTAACAAAACTTACACCTCTTTCTGTTTTTAAGTTTACTTTAACTTAAATCCGATTACATTATATCACATTTTTTTTACTTGTCAAGTATTTTAAGTTATATTTAACTTATTTTTTTAAGTTTTTTTT
>JAZSIL010000138.1:0-2732 GCA_045533785.1 Bacilli bacterium | reverse complement strand
AGTTAATATTAGTGATATAATAGTCGAAAAATCAATAAAGTTAACACCAATTTATAAACAATTAATTTATGATATTACAATATCTAATGATTTAGGTTTAATTGATAACTATAAAATCTCCCTTGAAGTTGGTAAGAAGATTGTTTTTGATGCACCAAATATTCCAGGATATAATTTTTTAGGCTTATATGCAAATAATACTTTAATTAATGATGATGATTTATATAATCCTGATATGGGAACTTCATTTATTGTAAAGTATGAACCAATTAGTTTTACAATTACATACGTATATAATAATGAAGAGAAAGTGGAAAATATTTTATTTGGTGAAATTATTGAATTATTTATTCCTACAGTTGATGGTTATTCATTTATTGATTGGAATCTAAATG
Organism: Bacilli bacterium; assembly: GCA_045533785.1. Taxonomy (GTDB): domain Bacteria; phylum Bacillota_I; class Bacilli_A; order ML615J-28; family CAG-313; genus UBA1737. The sequence goes on along the minus strand of JAZSIL010000138.1, from coordinate 2,337 downwards.
GTGAAGTATTTGAAAATGAAATCTATAATTATACAAATGATATTGTTTTAACTGGTGTTTTTGAACCATTATCATATCGAATAATTTATCAGTTTAATGGTGAAGAAAAAATCGTTGATATTAGATATAATTCAGAAATCGAAGAATTCATTCCTGCTGTTAAAGGAAATACATTTTTAAAATGGGAATTAAGTGGAGTAGAGTTTAGTGATAAAATATTTACATATTTAAGTGATATTACCTTAAATGCAGTTTTTAAACCTAATGTGTATCAAATAACTTATCAAGGAATTGAAAAGTCTTTCAGTGAAAATGTAGTTTATGGTGATAATTTTAAACTTTATGTACCAGAAAGAGCTGGCTTTGAGTTTATTGGTTGGTTTATAGAAGAAAAACAATTTTTTGAAGGTTTATATGAATATGATTATAATATTACTTTAACAGCTAAATGGGAAAGATCAAAAGTAAGTTTGAATCTAGAAACATTTGGTGGTGTAGTAAATAATAATGCTAATATTTCGAGTGATGGTATCATAGAACTTCCAATTCCTGAAAAAGCTGGCTTTGAATTTGTAGGTTGGTACTTTGATATTTATTATCAAAATAAAGTAGATAATTTAAGTATTGATGAGTATAATAATGAGATTTTATATGCTAAATATAATTATAATAGTGATTATTATTTAGATAGTTTTGTTATTTCTAAATATAATGAACACATTTCTACATATGATGTTTTAACAATGTTTGATTCTAATCAAAGTGGATTTGCTAGTAAATATTGGCATAAAATTGGTGTTTCACTTGTTAACGATGAGTATTATGTCAGTGGGATTGCTGGTAATGGTACTTCAATTAATACTTTAAATAATTATGATTTTATCATTTTAGCATATGGGTCATATAATTTATATAATCAATTTGAAGGAACTGATGTTTCTGTTGGTAGTAAAGTAATTTTTAGTATTGATCCTATTTTACTTGAGGAAAATGATATTTGTGTATTAGTGAGCTTTGTTAAATGTGATGTATCAGAATATTATGAAGAAATATCTGATTATTTAGCAGCTTGTTATAGTGGATATAATGAAATTGATCAAAATATTACATTAATTGACAACTATAATTATTTTGCAATTGATTGGAAATCATCGCATAATGAAGTTATTTCTAGTACTGGTATTTTAAGAAAACCAGCTTCAGATATCAAAGTTACATTAAGTGCATATATTGGTGATGTAAAAGTTTATGAATTTGATGTGTTAGTTAAAGGTGGAGGTAAGAGTAATGCTCTAGCAACAGGTTACATTTACACTCCTTATGATATTACACAAAATGCGATGAATACGTTAGATATTATTTATTGTGCGTTTTTAGATTTTGATGCTAATGCTGATTTTACAAATCTTTCACGTATGACTAGTAATATCAATAATTATATTAAACCACTTGCTCTAAAATCTGGAACAAAAATTGTTGTTTCAATTAATCAAGGTCCAAGCGGTGCATTTAGTGCTGTTGCAGCAAGTCCAACATTAAGAGAAAAACTTGCAACAAATGTTTTAAAATTTATTCAAGATTTAGGAATTGATGGTGTAGATGTTGACTGGGAAGTTCCTGGCTCAAATGAAATTGAAAATTTCACTTTACTTATGAAAGCAATATTTGAGAAAGTTAAAGCTGCTAATCCTTCTTATTTAGTAACTGCTGCTATTGGTGGAGGTAAATGGCAACCACCAAAATATGATTTGACTAATTCAACAAAATACATGGATTACGTTAATTTAATGACTTATTCAATGGCTACTGGTAATGGATATTATCAAAATGCTTTATATAAATCAACTAAAAAAGCTACACTTGTTAGTTGTTCAATTGATGAAAGTGTAAAAATATTTAATGACTATGGGGTTGAAAATAGTAAAATTTTAGTTGGTATACCATTCTATTTAACTGTTCAAAGTAATTCGGGAGGTCCTGGATCTTTAACTGGAAGTGGCAAATCAATTTGGTATTCACAATTAGAAACAACTTATGCAGTGTCTGATACAATGAAAGAATATTTTGATGAAGAATGTGGAGTTCCATATCGTTATGATTCAGTAAATAAGATTTTTGTATCTTATGAAAATGAAAAGAGTATTAAACGCAAATGTGAATATATCAATTCAATGGGACTTGCGGGAATTATGTACTGGCAATATGGACAAGATGTAAATGATTTATTAAGTAATGCTATTGCAAAATATATTAATGATGAATAGGAACTGATTGGAGAGAATATAATGTAGTTATATTGAGGCAAGTTCTTTTAATTTTCATCTATTGCGTCTTTTG
>JAZSIL010000012.1:0-8657 GCA_045533785.1 Bacilli bacterium | reverse complement strand
AATTCATCTAGTGGAATAAAATCTTCATAACGTTTTCCATCAACACTGTATCTATGATAATAATATATATGTCCTTTAACTGTTTTTTTGACTATTGTTCCGTTAGGTAAAGATGATATATAATATTCTAACTCTAATATTTTACTCATTAATTCAGTATCCATATTATTCACCTCTTGTTATACCTATTATACCCCTTTTTATGTTTTTTGTCAATATATTTTTTAATATTTTCAATTCTTAAAGAAAAAACATTTATTAGATTTAACACCTAATAAATGTTTTTAGTTTATTCATCTAAAAATGGATTTTGTTGATATTGTAACTTATATAATTGATAATATCTTCCACGTTTTTTTAGTAATTCTTGATGTGATCCACTTTCAATTATTCTACCTTTATCAAATACAAAGATTTTTGTAGCATGTTGAATTGTCGAAAGGCGATGTGCAACCATAATCATTGTATTACTCTTAATTACTTTTTCTAAAGTTTCTTGAATTAAAGTTTCTGTTTCTGTATCAATGTTTGATGTTGCTTCGTCTAAAATCATTAATTTTGGTTTATGTACCAATACTCTTGCAAAACTAATTAATTGACGTTCACCAAGGGATAAGTTATTACCACGTTCACCTACTTTTGCATAAATACCCTCAGGTTGTTTATTAATAAAATGAATAGCATTCACTTCAACGCAGGCTTTAATAATTTCTTCATCAGTAATAGTTTCATCGTTAAGTCTTATATTATCAGCTATTGTTCCACTAAATAAGAAAACATCTTGTAGCATTTGGCCAATTTGACTTCTAAGTGATGATAGTTTAATCTTTTTAATATCTATTCCATCAATTAGGATTTGGCCTTTCTTGATATCATAGTTTCTTGTTATTAAACTAAGAATTGTAGTTTTACCAGCACCTGTTGCTCCAACAAAAGCAACAACATCTTTTGCATTTATCGTAAACGAAACATCTTTTAAAATCCATTCATCTTCAACATAACTAAACCATACATTTTTAAATTCAATATTACCTATTATGTCAACATCAATTGCATCAGGTGAATCTTTAATTTCAGGTTCAATATCTAAAACAGTAAAGATTTTTTCTGCTGCTGCAAATGATGATTGAAGAGTATTATATTGATCTGCAAGTGTTTGAATAGGATTAAAGAATTTAGAAATAAGTTGATAGAATGTATATAATGCATCATATGTTATACAAATTGAAGTTACTCCAAATGCTGCATTAATAACTTCGTTAGAACCAGTATATAAAATAAATATTACAGTTAAGATATATATTAAATATACACTTGGTCTAAAGACACCAAAAGTAAAGATTTCTTTTAAAGAAGCTTTTTTAAGACGTGTATTAACAGTATTAAACTCATTATATTTTTTATTTTCTTGATTAAAGATTTGTGTTACTTTCATACCAGAAATATTTTCCGATAAGAAAGCATTCATATTTGAAACTTCAGTTCTAACATTGCTATGAATTTTTCTTAAGAAATATCTAAAAACAATTGTAAGGGTTAAAATAATTGGGAATACACATAAAATAATAAGTGCTAATTTTGCATCAAGTAAAAACATTGCAATCAATACACCAATCATTGTTGCAACACATTTTATAATATTAACAAGTACATTTGTGTAAAGTTGGAATAGCACATTTATATCAGAAGATACTCTTGTTACAAGCGTTCCAACAGGAATATTATTAAATTGGTTATGAGATAAAGATTGGATATGTGAGAAAACATCTTTTCTCATTTTATAAACAACATTTTGTCCAGTGTGTTGTAATAGCATTGTTTGGAAATATTGAATAATACTTTGTAAAATGGCAATTACGATTCCCACAACAAACAATAATATAACTTTATTAAAGTTGATTGATTCTGCCCCAATTTCTTTTAAGCTTCGACCGATTATTACTGGATTTAAAATATCACACACAACAACAATTCCAGTTAATATAAGTGCAAATACATAATTTAACCAATAAGGTTTCATATAATTAAATATTCGTTTAAACATTTTCTTATCTTTCATTTAAATCACCCTCCACTTCTTTTTCAAGTTCTTGAAGAGCAACTTCTTTTTTGTATGCTTCACTTGTTTGTAATAACTCATTATGTGTACCAATATTAGTTACTTTTCCATCTTCTACAACAATGATTTTATCTAATGTTTCAAGTGTTGTAATACGATGTGCAATAATTATTGTTGTTTTATCTTTTCTTAATGTTCTTAATGAATTTAGAATATAACTTTCTGTAATTGTGTCAACAGCACTTAATGAATCATCCATAATTAGAATTGGAGCATTTTTAATTAAAGCTCTGGCGATAGCGATACGTTGTTTTTGTCCACCAGATACGGTAACACCACGTTCACCAAGTATTGTTTGATAACCATCTTTAAATTCGGAAATATCTTTTGCAACACCACTAAATGTTGCTGCTTCTGCAATTTTTTCGCTTGTTAAATTAGAATCTGAAAAAGCAATATTTTCATCAATTGTTTGTTTGAATAAGAAAGTTTCTTGTGGAACATACGCAATAATATCACGAACAAGTTTTAATGGCATATTCATAATATCATAACCATCAATGAAGATTTTATCATCCTCAATATTATATAGTCTTAACATAAGTTCTACAATTGTTGATTTTCCACATCCAGTTCCTCCCATAATACCTACCATTTCTCCAGGTTTAATATGGAACGAAACGTTTTCCAAAACGACTACCTCAGAATTAGGATATTTAAATGTTAAATCACGATATTCTATTTCACCTTTTATAGTTGCAGGATTGATATTATTATATTCTACGAGTAAATCATTAATTTCTACTTTTTCATCAAGTAATTTAGAAATTCTTTTTTCACTCGCACTTGATTGGCCACGTAAATTAATTAAATCTCCAATTGCCATAACAGGCCAAATAAGCGAACCAAAATATGCATTAAATGTTACTAAATTACCTGGTGTAAAATTAGTAACAATTTTGCCAGTTTGTGATTGATAAATAAGTAAGCCACCCACAAAGATAATTGTAACCATAATAGTAGATAAAATTGCGCCAATAGTTACTTGTACAAACGCATGATCTTTTACAAAATCAATACATGTATCTTTGTTTTCTTTATTATAACCATCAAATAATAATTCTTTTCTTCTTTCTTTAACATAAGCCTTAATAACATTAATACCAGAATAAGTTTCTTGTACATAATCAGATAAAGAAGAAAATGCTTCTAAGTTTCTTTTAACTTTTCTTGATATTCTTCTTCTCATTAACATTGAAAACACACCAACAATAACAAGTGGAATTATACAAATTAAAGTCATCATTGAGTTTAATTTAATCATTTTTATTGCGGCTAAAATTCCAAGTGCTAACGCATCAACTAACATTAACGTTCCACTACCAAAACTTTGTCTAATTGTTTGTAAATCGTTTGTGTATAAAGCCATTAAAGCTCCGGTTTTATTGTTAGAAAAATAAGTTTGAGACATCTTCTCCATATGTCTAAACATTTTGTTTCTAATATCCGCTTCTATTTTACAACCATTACCAAAAATACATATTCTCCATAAAAATCTTCCAACAAATACAATTGCTGCTACCATTAATAATCGTTCTACAAATGACAGTAACAAATCTTTTGTTAATGATTGATCTTTTATCGCATCGATTATTTGTCCAACAATTTCAGGAATCTCTAATTGGAACAAATCGACAATTACTAATGCTAATGCACCAATAATAAAAGTATGGAAATATCTAAAATAATACTTATACAAATGTTTCCCAAATACCATACTGTCCTCCTTCAAAATTTAGTCAAATTTATTCTATTTTATCATAAATCTTACTATTTAAGTTATTTTTTGCCTTATTAGTTTTAAAATGGAAAGTTTTTACTATGTTTTACATTTTTATTACCTATATAATTGATTTTTTCTAAAAAAATAGTATAATAATATTATGTCTGGAGGTATTAATTATGGCAAAATTTAAGATTATTGATCAAAGCACTAACAAAGATAACCCATATATTTTTAATGGCTATCTAAATTCAAAAAATGAATTTGATACAATGGGCCATACTGTATGGCTAAGTACTAATGAATACCATATCGGTGAATGGTTTAACGGAGTTAGAACTGGCCAAGGAGCATATAAATTTCCTTCTGGAGATTGCTATTACGGTGGTTTTAAGAATGCTAACAAACATGGTTTAGGATTAAACTGCTCACAAAAAAACGAATTTTATTTAGGAAATTATGTAGATAATCATCGTTCTGGGTTGGGTGTATACATTTTCGCAAACGGAGATTTCGTTTATGGAAAATTTGAAAAAGGTAAAGTTCATGGTAAAGCAGTCTATTATCATGCTGACACACATCAATTTGAATTTAGCCTATACGAAAATGGTGATGAAAAACAAGAACTATTGATTAAAGAACCTTTTAATATAAATAGTACATGGGATAATACTCCAATAATTTTAAAAGACTATGTTAACAATCCATATAATTATTCAAATGGTGTTAATTCTTCAAATTTAAAATGGGAATATAATGGGCAAAAAGACTCAAGCGGAGAATATAACGGAATAGGTGCTATGGAATGGGCTAATGGATCTTATTACTTTGGTGAATATTCTAAAGGTTATAGAGATGGCGTAGGAATGTATAAATATGCAAATGGAGATTTCTACTTTGGTGGCTTCAAAAAACAAGATTTCAATGGTAAAGGTTTCTATTTAATACCAAGTAGAGGTAAAGCTTACTTATCTAACTTTGTTGAAGACAAAAAAGAAGGCCCTACATTTATTTTCTATCAAACTGGTGAATTATATTATGGTTGCTTCCACAACAATATTCTTGAAGGTAATGTATTTATTATAGATAAAAACTTTGAAGTTTCTTATAATACATATAAAGATAATAAATATGTAAGTGAAGATAAAGTTTTCCCATTCAGTACTAATCCAATAAATAATAATAATAACAACAATAATAGTAATAGTAATAACAATAATAATGATAATGAAGGAAATCATGTATTTGAAGATTCATCAAATTCAAAAGGTGTTCCTGCAAACGATAATGGTAATGTTGGAAATGGAAATAAACAACCATCTAGCAAAGATGCTAATAAAGAATTAGAAGAACTTATTGGTCTTGAAAGTGTTAAACGTGAACTTAAACGTATTAAGGCTTATGCTGTAAAGAACAAAGATAAGAACATCAATATTCATATGGCATTCTTAGGAAACCCAGGTACTGGTAAAACTGTTGTAGCAAGACTTATCGGACAAATTCTTTACGAAGCTGGTGTTTTAAAGAACAATAACTTTGTAGAATGTTCAAGAGAAACTTTAATTAGTATGTACATTGGTGAAACTGCAATTAAAACTAAAAAAGTAATTGCAGAAGCTATGGGTGGTGTTTTATTTATCGATGAAGCTTACTCACTATATCAAAAAGGTAGCGAAAAAGACTTCGGTAAAGAAGCAATTGTTGAACTATTAAAAGCTATGGAAGATTCACGTGGTGAATTCTGTTGTATCATGGCTGGATACAATAATGAAATGATGGAACTATTTGAAGCAAACCCTGGTTTTAAATCACGTGTTCAATTCTTTATTAACTTCCCTGACTATTCAGAAGCAGAACTTACTGAAATTGGTAAACTTATGTTAAAGAGCATGGACTACAAAATGGATGAAGAAGCACTTCGTATGGCAATCAAAATTGCATACAATAAGCATAAACTTCCTAACTTTGCAAATGCTCGTGAAGTAAGAAATATTTTAGAAAAAACTGCAATTATCCAAGCACTTCGTACTGAAGATGAATTTGAAAATCGAACAATTCTTAAAGAAGATATTGAAACATTTGCTAAAGAACATAATATTGATCTTAATGATGAACCAGAAGAAGTAAAAGTTCCAATGGTAAAACTATCATACCTTGAAGAACTTGCTAAAAAACACGTTGCTAAAAACGTTGTTGATAATATGGTAGATGTTAAAGAAGCTGTCATTTCCCTTAAAGTTGAAATGCCTGGTGGTAAATCTGAAAGTTCTGGTTTCTTAATTACACCTGATGGATATGCTGTAACTTGTGCACACTGTGTAAATGGTGAAAAAGGTATTCAGGTTCGTAGAAGAATCCTTGATAGACGTGGTAATGAAGTAGATGTTTATTATAAAGCAGTACTTGTTGCAATGGATGTTCCAGCTGACGTTGCTGTGATTAAAATTCTAAACTTAACTGGTGATAATGCATATATTGATCTTCTTCCTCATGGAGATGTTGATTATGATACACTTGATAATATCATTATGCTTGGTTATCCATTTGGTGTATCAAGATTCGATAATATTTCTACAAATGTTGGTAAGATTGTTTCTTATCAAAAGAAAGATAATGCGCCTGACTTTATTAATATTGACTTAACTGCAAAATCAGGAAACTCAGGTTCAGCTGTTCTTAACCTAGAACAAGGTTATGCAATCGGTGTTTTATGTGGTGCTAACTTAAGTCACGATGGTGCAATGTATCAAGATGTTAACTACTGCAGACCTATTTCTTATGTTTGGGATTTAATTGTAAGAAACCAAGAAAAAGAATCAGAAAAATAAAAAATTAGCTAGTTGCAACGCAACTAGCTTTTCTTATTGAAAAATAACTTTTAAAGAATTTTCCATTTGTTTTTTTAAATAATAAATACGATTAATATTAACATTCATAATCTCAGCAGTTTCTTTAACAGACAAACCTTCGATTATTAAATGGATAAACACTTCTTTTTCTAATCCTGTTAAATTATCTAAAGCTTTATCTATTTTTGTATCTGGCTCAATTGAAGGACCAAAAATATGCTCTGTTTTTGAAGATAATTCTACAGGTATTTCTTTAGATTGTAAAAGTAAAGCATTAATAGTTAAGTTATGTGCAACTCTTGAAATCCATGCTTTAAAATTAGTACCAATCTTATACGCATCAATATTCTTAATTACTTTCACATAAGTGTCTTGAACATAATCATCAATTAATGTTTTATTCTTTGTTAATAAATAAATTGTATAATATACATTTTGATATGTTTCATGATATATAACACTAAAAGCATCTTGATCGCCTTTTTTATATAATTCAATATATGTATCAATTTCTTTTCCTGTCATAATAATTCCCCCAAGTGGTTTTTGTCTAATTTTATCATATTTTTAGTTATTCTTCAAGAAAAAAGAAAAATTAGGAAGAATTAATCTTCCTAATTAAATTAATAATAGAATCATTTTCTTATTGCAGCAGACGTTGCTTTAAGGAGTTCTAACAATTCATTATCTGAAATAGTTTTTCCTTGACCTTTGGCTGTAATAATAGGTGTAATTAATGATGCCATTGGTGTCCAATAATTAGTAGGTACACCTTTTTGTGTTCTATTATATTGTGCTTGAAGTAAGACTGCAGAAATTACTGGATCGTTTTTAATTACATTATTTTCTGCAATTTTTTTATTTGTTGGAGCAAATCCCCTCACTTCAAATCTTTTTAATTGATTTTGTTCATTAGTAAGCCAAAGAGCTAGTTTATGCGCTTCAGTTTTGTTTTTACTATAACCATTAACACCAATTAATTTATATCCCATAAATCCTGATAATTGAGTTTGTTCACCAGCAATTTTAGCAGTTGGAAGTTTTGCAACTCCTAAGTTATCACCAAGTAATCCTTTTAAAGTTTTAGCATTCCATGTTCCACTAACACAAGCTGAAGCTATTGTTTTACCGCTTGCATCAGGTGTGAATGCTGCAATAATTTTTGAGTCATCAGTTTGTGCTACCATTGCATCATGATTTATATAATTTCTTAAAGATTTCATTACCTCTAAACCATCGTTTGAATCAAAGTTAATTTCTACTTTTTCTTCGACCATATTATCATTGTATGTTACATTATATTTTAAACTTGGTTTAGCAAAAAAGAAGCTAGATAAATACCATCCGTCATCATTTAGTTTAAAATGAAATTTCTTACCTGATGCTGCTGCTAAATCTAGTATACTATCAAGTGTTGCTACTTTAGAAGGATCAGAATAAACTCTTTTATCATAATATAAAAAGTAACAATTGTCCCCTGTTGATGGATATGCGAATAACTGATTTTCACCTTTAATGGTAATTGTTGCAGCATCAACGCTACCAGTAGTATTCATTTCTTTTACTTTTGTTTCATTTTCTCCACCAATACGTGAAAGTGCTCCACCTGCATATAGTTTATAAATTTGATCACTTGCAAAAGAATATACATCAGGTCCTTCAGTTACATCATTTAATACTTTATCTGCCATATCCCCTTCACCTTCTACACCAAATAAAAACTCATATTCTTGATCTTTATTACTCATAGCAAAACTATTACACATTTGTTTTAACATTTCTTGATCTTCTTCAGAAGCCCATATTGTTAAAGTTACTTTATTACTTTTTTTGGTATTACATTTATTTTCACAAGACATTAGAAAAATGAGTGCGACTAACAATGTAATTATTGTCAATTTTGAAATTTTTTTCATATTTTCCATCCTTATATATAAATTAAAATAAGTGTAATATACACTTAAAT
>JAZSIL010000022.1:0-4222 GCA_045533785.1 Bacilli bacterium | reverse complement strand
GATCAATTAATTTTTGAAAATGTTACAATTGAAGGCACTACATCAGATATTGAAATATATGCTAATGTAATTGAAAATATAAACATAAATATTACTACTGGTGATATAGAATTAACTAATGTAACTTGTTCAAATCTTAATCTAGAAGTATCAACAGGAGATATTGAAATTGAAAATTTAAATTGTCACAATGACTTAAAACTATCAGGTTCTACTGGAGAATGTATTATTGAAAATACCATTTGCAAGAATTTTAATTCAGAAAGTAGTACGGGAGAAATTTTATTAAGAAATGTAATTGTAGATAATGATATGAATATCAAAAGAGATACAGGAGATGTAAAATTAGATAAATGTGATGCTTTAAATATTGTAATTGAAACATCTACTGGAGATGTAAGGGGAACACTACTTTCTAATAAATTGTTTAATTGTAAGACAGATACTGGTAAAATAAAAATACCTGAATCAATTGTAGGAGGAAAGTGTAAAATTAACACTTCAACTGGTGACATTGTTATTGATATTGTATATAAATAAAAATTTACCTATATCATTTTTGATATAGGTTTTTATTATTGTTAAAGGTGTGAAAAAAATATAAAAATATGTTAAAATATACATATGGAAAAGAGGTAGTAATATGATTCAAGTATCAAGCCTTGCTATGCAATTTGATGGCAAGTATTTATTTAAAGATGTCAACTTAAAATTTGTTAAAGGTAATTGTTATGGTATTATAGGTGCTAATGGAGCAGGAAAAAGTACGTTCTTAAGACTTTTATCTAAAGATTTAGAGCCTTCATTTGGTGAAATTATTATAGAGAAGAATCTAAGAATGAGTGTTTTAAAACAAAATCAAAATGCTTATGATGATTTAACTGTTTTAGAAGCTGTATTAAAAGGACATAGTAGACTTTATAATATAATGAAAGAAAAAGAAGTTTTATATGCTAAAGAAAACTTAACTGATGAAGAAAACTATCATTTATGTGATTTAGAAATGGAATTTGCGGATTTAGATGGCTGGAATGCAGAAAGTGATGCAGCAACACTACTTAATAATTTAGGGATAGATGATTCTTTCCATTATGAACTGATGGAAAATCTTGATTCTAAATTAAAGGTTAAAGTACTTCTTGCGCAAGCATTATTTGGTAACCCTGATATTTTAATTTTAGACGAACCTACTAATAATTTAGACTTAAAAACATGTGAATGGTTAGAAGATTTCTTGAATGAATTTGAAAATATTGTAATTGTTGTTAGTCATGATAGACATTTTTTAAATAATGTATGTACTCATATTTGTGATGTCGATTTTGGTAAAATTAAGATTTATGGTGGTAACTATGATTTCTGGTATCAATCTAGTCAATTAGCACTTCAACAATTAAAAGACCAAAATAAAAAAGCAGAAGCAAAGAAAAAAGAACTTGAAACATTTATCGCAAGATTCTCTGCTAACTTATCAAAATCACGTCAAGCAACTTCACGTAAGAAGTTATTAGAAAAACTTAATATTGAAGAAATAGAACCTTCTACTCGTCGTTATCCATTTGTAGATTTTAAGATTTCACGTGAATGTGGTAATGATATTTTAATTGTTGAAAATTTAACTAAGAAACCATTTTTTGAAAATTTATCTTTTACTGTGGATAAATTAGATAAAATTGTTTTCTTAAGTGATAATACACTTGTTACAACAACTCTATTTGATGTATTAATGGGGAAAACTGAAGCAGATTCAGGAACGATTAAATGGGGAGTAACTATTACAAGTGATTATATGCCTGTTGATAATAGTGAATACTTTAATAAAAAAGGTATGAATATGTGTGATTGGATTAGACAGTACTCTGGTGATGAACAAACTGATACCTTTGTTAGAGGTTGGCTTGGTAGAATGTTATTTTCAGGTGATGATGTGTTTAAAGAAGTAAGTGTTTTATCTGGTGGTGAAAAAGTAAGACTTATGCTTGCAAAATTAATGTTATCAGGTGCTAATGTAATTTTACTTGATGATCCAAGTAACCATTTAGACTTAGAGACTATTACATCACTTAATAATGGAATGCTAAGATATAAGGGTAATTTATTATTTACATCTCATGACCATGAAATCATATCTACTGTTGCAAATAGAGTAATTTCATTTAAAAATGGGGAGATTATTGATAGAAAGATGTCTTATGAAGAATATCTAGAAAGATTTGAAAGGAATGTCGAATAATGAAAAGAATTATTAATTTAAGTGTTTGTTTTGTTTTATTCATTGCTTTGAGCTTTACAATTATTCTTAAAGTTGATGCTAATGATTTTTCTAATTTGGATGTTGTCAAAAGTTCGAGCATAATAACTGATCAAGAACTTGATGCTGGTGTAAAGCTTTATCAAGCAAATACCACTGCGTATAATGATGGTATTATTGATGAAGCAAGGCTTAACGATTATGTTGTTTCTTGGCTTGATTATGGAAATAATCCAGCTGTAAGAATTGTTAACTGGACTAGTGATTATATTGATGATTGGGGTGGTGGTAGAGCTACTGCTCTTGCACAAAAATATGAACAAACTCATCCAGGTTATATTGTTGTTGGTGCAATCAATGGTGACTTTTTTCACATAACTGAAAATGATGAAGTATTAAACCTTTCAATGCAAGAAGGTGAAATGCTTAAACCATATGTAATGGATGCTCTTGGAAGCGGTGTAATTGGATGGACATACGATGGCGAAATTGTTTCTGGGAATCCAACAATTTCACAAAATATGTATTTAGAAGTATTAGGTGAAGATGGAAGTAAGATAAGCGAAACAACAATTTCAAGTGTTAATAATACGATTAGTGATACTGGTATTACACTACTTTCTAAAGATATTGAAAAAAATGGTGAAATAGAATACGATTTTACTGGAATGACAGTGGTAGAGTTAAAATATTCGCTTCATCGATTTAGTTTAGATGGCAATCAAAATAATGACCGTTTATTTGTAAAAGGTACTATTTCTAAAATTTCTAAAGATTTAGGTAGTGGTAGTATAATTCCTGAAAGAAGTGTATATTTAGTTGCAAAAGACAACTCACTTGATCATTTAAAAGTTGATGATTTTGTGCGCTGTCAATATCATTTAACTGGTGAATGGGCAAATGTTTATAATACTACTGGTTATTATGATAAGATCTTAGAAAATGGAAATTCGATGTTCTATCAATCATCTAAAAATGATTATTCAAATATTGCTGGTGATACTTCTTATATAAATTGTAAAAAGAATCGAACTGTTATTGGTATGCGTGAAGATGGTACAACAGTTTTAATGACGATTGAGTATAGAAAAGATGGTAATTATGGTGCTTCATATTATGAATGCGCTGAATATTTACGAAGTGTAGGATGTGTAGAAGGATGGTTACTTGATGGTGGTGGTTCCACTTCGATGGCACTTCGTCAACCTGCTGGTAATTTTGAATTAATTGCTGGAGGATCTGATGGCCAAGAAAGAAGTAATGGTAATGCAGTATTATTAGTTGTTAAAGATCCTGGTATTACTCCAGTAATGGAACATATAACTAGATTCTCCGCAACTATTGATTTAACTGATAATGATAGTCCGTTTAGAAAAGATGTATTTGACATAAAAATGGAACTAAATGGTGAGGTTTATGATTATAACAATGAGCCAATTAAGTTTGAAAATTTAGAGGAAGATACAGAATACACAATTACAATTCACTATAAGATGAGACTTGAAAATGGTAAAGTTTTCTCAGGAAAGTTATATCGTAGTTTTGAAACATTTGAATTTAATGCACCAAGTGTTACATTTAGTGTTGCTCAAAAGTCAAACACTGAATTAGTTTTATCGCATAAGGTTAGAAAAGCAGATGGTGTTGAGATTAGTAATTTTGCTATTCACCAGGGAGATAATACATATAATGTTAATCCGGGAGAAGATGTACATGTAACTAATTTAAAACCTTTAAGCAATTATGAATTCTATGCAACTTTTGATGCTTATGATCCTGTAACTTCTAATATCTATCATATAACTACAAAAGTTTATGAATGTTCAACATTAAAAGAAGCTCGCCCTATCATTACATGCTTTAAGTTAATAAAACATGCTGGAACTGTATTAGAATTTGAATATGGATATAGTGATCAAAAAAATCAAGTTGAATATGCATATATAGAATTTTTTGGTTCAGTAAATGAAG
>JAZSIL010000191.1:0-2866 GCA_045533785.1 Bacilli bacterium | reverse complement strand
GGTTAATTTCTTGATTTAAAAAGTCTTTTATTTTAGAAGAATCTAACCTATTTAGTGTATGTAATAAAGGTTTTGAAACACCTTGAATACTATCTAATACTGGAGGAATTTCATCTATAAATGGATTAATTTTCTTATTTGATTCTGGATAAAGATACTTTGCATGAGGGATAATCGTCCTAGAATTCTCGTTTGAGGGAGGAAGTTTTCGTAAAGCATCTATTATAAAAAAATCCGAATTTAAGAGGATTAAATTACTATTTCTGCCCATAATTTCAAAAATTAAGATAAAAGTATTTTCATCATCTAACTCATTAAAAGCAGTAATGTGTAGTTCAATCAGACGATCATTTTCATGTTGAACAATTTTTTTGATTATACCTCTTTCAATATACTTTCTAAGAAGCATACAAAAGTTGTTTGGTACTTCAGGATTAGAAATCTTTTTAGTTAATAGATGAATTCTAGGACTATCAAGTTTTGATGATATCAATAATTGTTTGTTTACGATTAAACCTGTTTCATTCTTTCCACGAAGTTGCAACACTACTTCAAGTGGAGCTGGTTGGTATATTTTATTAATCTTATATCCAAGTATTTCTTTAGTTAATTCATCTGTTAAGTAGTGAATAAAACATCCGTCAATAGGCATGAAATATCCCTCCTTTTCTTTTAATATATATAATTATACATTATTTTAATAAAATAATAAATATAATTACTTTATAAAAAAATAAAATGATTCACACATATAGTGTGAATCGAATTTTGCATTTTAGTATAAAAAGGTATACCTTTACGTATAACCATTTTATGTAAATAGTATACTCTTGATGCGTGTAAAATTCAAGAATTTAGATAAAAAAAGGGATAATATTTGTTATTTTGATGATTTTATAAGTTAAAATAAAGGTATACTATTAAATACTAAAAAGGAGAAGTAAAATGAAAAAATATTTATTAGCATTAATTTTGTGTTTTGTTCTTGTAGTTTGTGCTGGATGTAATAAAAAAAATAATTCAAACGAAACTCCATGTAATCATAATTTTGTAAATGGAATATGTGAATTATGTCAAGAAGAAAACCTAAAAGAATTAGAATTAATCGCAGCTAAAGAAGTGTATGATAATTTAATGTTAGCATATTTAGCTTGTCCAGTTATAAGTTCAGGTGTTTATGCTGCTTGGTATTTTGCAGTTTATGATGCTACTGATTGTGCTGCAACTTCATCAGTTAGTGAGTTTAGTAAAGCAATCGGTGTAAAATCTAGTGTAGTTGAACCTTTAGTAAATAAGAAAGCATTGGAACTTGGATTCGATACACATGCCATTGGACAATGGGCTACACTTAGAAGAGAAAATGCTGCAGTCGATGTAGTTTTAATGATTTATGAACAAACAGGTATGTTTACAGAAACTGAGAAATATTTAGATAATGCAAAAAATAATTTGAAAAAGTTGACTGGTGAATATCAATATGATACACATTTAAGTGATTTACAATCATTATATTCAGTAATATTATCTTATTATAAATCTTCTGTTTATCCATCTGGAACACTTAATGGATTTAGAACCGCAGTATCAAATTATGAACAAGAAGTAAAAACTTATAAAAATAAATTAAGCATTTATTATGAATAAAAAATAAAAAAGAGATTTGTGTTAATGTTAATGCAAATCTCTTTTTTAATTAAATAGCGAAGTTTAAAAAATAAAATAAAAGTTATTAAACAATTAACTTGAAATAACTTTTCAATTTATGGTATACTATATAATAAGAATTTAGTGCATGAGGATGGGACTATGAAGTTAAATACAAAAGGATTATTAGTTGTTATATCAGGGCCTTCTGGTGTTGGTAAAGGTACAGTTAGAAAAGCTTTGTTTAATCGTACAGGCCATAATCTTGATTACTCAGTATCAATGACTACGCGTGCGCCGCGTGAAGGTGAAGTTGATGGAGTTGACTATTATTTTGTATCTAGAAATGAATTCTTAAAGCAAGTTGATAATGGTAACTTACTTGAACATGCTGAATTTGTTGGCAATATGTATGGGACACCTAAAGATAAAGTTGAAGAAAAACTTGCGAAAGGTCATGAAGTTGTTCTTGAAATTGAAGTTAATGGTGCTATGCAAGTAAGAGAAAAGATGAAAGATGCGGTGTTTATCTTTATTGCACCACCATCATATGATGCACTTGAAAATAGGCTTGTAAGACGTGGAACTGAACGTAATGAGGTTATTAAAGAACGTTTAGAAAAAGCACATCGTGAAATTGGACAAGCTGTAAATTATGATTATATCGTTATTAATGATGAGGTTGATAATGCAGCTGATAGAATTATGGCGATTATTAGAGCAGAACATGCTAAGTGTTCTAGAACATTAGATGAATATTTAAAATTAATGGAGGAAACTAACAATGACTAGAGTTCAAGGTTTAATGATTAATACTCAACTTAAAATTGCAAATAATGAACGTGAAGGGATGCGTTATCCTGCAATTGATGAATTATCTACAAAGGCTGATTCAAAATATAAACTTGTTATTGCCGTTGCAGAACGTGCAAGAGAAATTAAAGCAACAGGAAAATCATATTTAGCACACACTCGTAATTATAAAGCAATTGGTATTGCTTTAGAAGAAATTAGTGCAGACAAGGTTATTATTGTTTAATGGATTTAAGTAAAGTAATTAATACATACATTGATTATCGTTCTAAGATGCAGGCTCTTGAGTATGCATCTTATATTATTAGTTGGGACTCAGAAACAGAAGCTCCTGTTGGCTGTTTAGATGAAAGAAGTAAACAAGTTGGTGTTCTTTCAGAAATGAGTTATAAACTTGAACGTAGTGATG
>JAZSIL010000080.1:0-6329 GCA_045533785.1 Bacilli bacterium | reverse complement strand
AATAAAGTCTAAAGATTTGTTTTCTTTGGGCTTTTATTTGTATATAAAGTTATACTTTACTTGAATAAAATCTCTTATTGTGCTATAATAGATAATATAAATATAAAGTGAGGATTAATTATGGACAATATGAATCAAAATTCAAATAATGAAGGTATTTCATTTGTAGAATTATTTTCGTTATTTAAGAAAAATATTATTTTAATTGCAGTAGTTACTATCGTTTTTACAATAATTGGTGGTGTATATGGTAAGTTTATCAAAAAACCAGTTTATTCTGCAACTGCAACTGCGGTAATTCAAGTTGATAATAGCAATATGACAGAATACAATGCTTTTGTATATGCACAATATTTAGTTAATAGTATGTCTGAATTTATTGTTTCTGATAATGTTACTAAAGAAGTTTCTAAAGTGTTAATTGATGAACAATATGAAATTGTTCATAGTGAACAAGATGGTAAAATTGTTCACTTTAGTAATAAGGAACAAAAAGAATATACTGATGAACAATATGAAAAATTAATTACTGCTAAAGCTTCTGTAGTTAAAGGTGGTACAAAAATATCTTATAATGATGAAAGCTTAATTTTAAAAATTACATATAGTTTAGAAGAAACTAATGAAAATACTGATAAAGAAGTTATTCAAACTGTTGGTCTTTTAATTGAAAAGACAAAAGAAGTTTCTGTATCTTTAAAAAATGAACTTCCAACTTATGTATTTCCAATATTAGAATCTATTAAATCTGTTATTTATGCATATGAACAAATATATGATATTAAAATTATTACAAATGAATCAGATGATATTAATACGTTTTCAATTTTAAGTATTGAAGGAGAAGAAAATACTAATTTTGGTGCTGATTTAGTAAGTTTATATAAAGATATAGACAATTATGCTAGTGCTATTAGAGAAAATTTTGATGTTTATAACGATGGAGATTCATTAGTTTTAGCTGTAAAAAATAATGCGCAAAGTAATAAGTTAGATTCAAAAATTGTTGCAAATAGTTTAGTGTATTTGAATAATTATGCGCATGAAAATCCAAAAGAAGAATATAAACAAGAATTCTTGTATCCAACATTTGCTAACAAACTAGTAGAAATGAATAATCAACCTTCATATGCTACTAAATCAACTAAAACTACATTGATTACTATTATTGCATTCATTATTGGTTTAGCTTTATCTTGTGGCATTATTTTAGTTCGTTTCTTATTAGATGATACATTTAAGTCTAGAACACAATTAGAAGATATGACTGGTATTTATGTATTAACATCAATTCCAAAATTTAATTTAAAGGAGGAAGAAAATGATGAAATTAAGTAAGAAATCAAATCGTTTAATGCGCCAAAATGTTATTATTATAGATAAACCGGGTAATGAAGTTGTTTCAGAAACATTTAATCGTTTAAAAGATAATATTTTATTTTTTAATACTGATAATAAAATTAAAGTAATCCAAATTACTTCTTCAACTGCTTGTGAAGGAAAAACTACTATAATTTCAAATCTTGCTGTAACACTTGCTAAAAATGGTTTAAAAGTCTTATTAGTAGAAGGCGATTTAAGATCCCCTCGTGTTCATCGTCCTTTTAATTTAGATTGCGAAAATGGTGTTTATGATTATATTTTACAAAATAAAAAGGTAAATGAAATTATAAAACATACAGAATATGGTGTTGATGTTATTTCTCGTGGTGATAAAATTGAAAATCCATCTGCTGTTATTGCTTCACAAAAGTTTAAAGATTTAATTGCTACTGTTAGAGAAATGTATGATTATGTTTTAGTTGACTGTCCACCAGTTTTAGATATTTCAGATTATATTCATACTTCTACTATATCTGATGGTACAATTTTCTGTGTTGCATATGGACAAACAAAAAAACATAATGTTAAAGAAGCAATCGAATTACTAAAACAAAGTAATGTTAATATTTTAGGTTCAGTTTTCACAATGGTTGATCCATCTCATGGTAAGGGATATGGAAATAACCGCTATACTAATTATTATTATAAAAGACCAGAATAGGTGATATAAATGATAGATATTCATTCACACGTTATATTTGATGTTGATGATGGAGCATGTGATATTGGACAATCTATTCAAATAATTGACAAAATGGTAAAAATAGGGGTGACAGATTTAATTTGCACCCCTCATTATCGCAAAGGAATGTTTGAGACTTCAAGCGAAAAAATAAAAAATAATTTTGATGTTTTATGTAAAAAGGTTTCTGAGTTAAATTTAAATATTAATCTATATTTAGGAAGAGAAACACATTTTAATAAAACAATTTATAAGAATTTAGATTTATATAAGATAAACAATCATAATATTGTTTTGTTCGAGTTTTCTTATTCAAATGATCCTGATGTGGAAGAAGTTTTATATAATATAAATAGACTTGGGTATAAAACAATTATTGCCCATGTTGAAAGATATCACTATTTATCTTTTGATGATATTGTTAATCTAAAAAATAAAAATGTTTTTATTCAAATTAATGCATCTACAATTGTTGGTAAATTTGGCTTAAAGCAAAAAAGAAAAGCATTTAAATTAATTAAAGCAGGTGTTGTTGATTTTATTTCGAGTGATATTCATTTTAATAGAGAGAATTATCTAAAACAAGCATATGATATAGTAAATAAGAAATTTGGTAGTGAAACATGTTTAAAATTATTTAAACATAATGCTGAATTCTTAATTAATATAAATGAGGAGTAACTATGGGAAGTAAAACTATTGAGTTAATTAAATACTTGTTTTTAGGTCTATTACAAGGAATAGCTGAAGTATTACCTATTTCTTCAAGCGGACATTTGCAAATTGCTAATGAAATCTTAAATATTAAAGATAATTCGGTTACGTTAAGTGTATTTTTACATATCGCTTCATTATTAGCTGTGCTTGTATTTTTAAGAAAAGAATTGTTAGATTTAATTAAAGGTTTTTTTGGGTTTATTTTCAAAGACAGAAATCTTTATAAGAAACAATTTATGCTTGCGATTTATTTATGTGTAACAACATTGGTTTTAGTTGTTTTTACTTTAATGCTTAAATTAATTGGATTTGAAAGTTCACCGCTTTGGTTAATAGGACTTTGTTTAATAATAAATGCGATTATGTTATTTACTTTTGGTAAATTTACTGGTACTAGAACTATTTATGAAATTAATTTAAAAGATGCATTTCTAATTGGACTTTTCCAATGTGCAGGATCTTTTGCTGGTATATCTCGAAGTGGTTCTTGTTTATGTGGATGTCAAGTTAGAAAAATTGAAAAAGAAGATAGTGCAAAATATGCGTTTTTATTATTTGTTCCAGCGATGATTGGCGCAACAGTGCTTGAAGTCACTAATTTAACAAGTTTATTTAGTGATTCATCAAAAATTTATTTGTATTTAATTAGCTTTATTGTAACTTTTGTAACAACTTATTTTTCATTTGCTGTGCTTAAAAAAATTATTAATAAAGGTAAAATTACTTATTTTGGTATATATTGTGCAATAATTGGAATTGTAACATTTGTATATGCCTTAGTTATAAAATAATAAAGTATGATTAAATGAGGGTAAAACTATAGGGATAATTATTACTTTTGGATTAGACCAAGATGGGTAATAAGTGTATGATAGGATGTTTATTTAAATCATAAGGGAATGTTTTTTAAAAATGTATTAGCCCAAAGTATAAATATTTATATATAACTAATAATATATTAATGAATTTTAGTAACCTATTTGATATTAAATCTCATATCTTAATAATAGATTCTAAGTATTCGTTTTTAGATGATATATTGTTAGAGGTGTTAACTGAAAAACATAAACAATGTTATATCGACATCACATGCATTAAAGGAATGAACAATGATTTTGTTCATATCCCTAATGTTTTTGTTATTGATAAACTATTTTTCGAAAAATTATTTATTAATGAGTTTTATCCAAAAAACATAGAGATTAATAAACTAATTAAAATTGCTAAATCAATGCACAAAAAATTACATTTTATTGAGACAGTTTATGTTTATAAGATATCAATGGTATCTAATAGTAAGTGATTAATACCATTAGAACTAATATTAATAAATAGAAGGTAGGTTATATTGTGAGTAGAAGAAAATTTCCATTACCCAATAATGTTTTAGGTGAATATTTTAAAGTTGAAAATATTTTAGAAGTAAAACGCTATGGTAATGGACTAATTAATAATACTTTTTTAGTTGTTTTTCCAACTTGTAAATATATTATTCAAAAAATTAATGATGAAGTTTTTACAAATCCTTTTGCGGTAATGAATAATATTGATTTGGTAACTGAACATATAAGAAAAAATGTAATATATAGTGGACAAGATGATAAAACTTGTGTTTTAACAACTATATTAACCAGATATGGTCAAAAAATGGCTATCGTTAATGATGAATATTGGCGTTGTACGAGATTTATTGAAGAAGGTATTACGTATGACCATAGTGATGATCCACATATCTTTGAAGAATCTGGTCGAGCAATTGGACTTTTTCATCGCCAATTAGATGATTTTCATACAAGACTATTAGTTGATACGATTAAAAATTTCCATAATACGCCATATCGTTATAGTGTGTTTTTAGATATTCTTAAGATTGATAGAGCTGATCGAGTGAAAGATTGCGGTGAAGAAATTAAGTTTATTATGGATCGTCAAGATAAAATTAGCGTTATTACTAAATTATTACATGATCGTAAAATTCCTCGTCGTGTAACGCATAATGATACAAAACTAAATAACATTATGATTGATAAAGTTACGCATAAGGCACTAGGCTTAATCGATTTAGATACGGTAATGAAAGGCTCATTACTATATGATTTTGGTGATGCTTTAAGATGTGGTGCCTCAACAACAGCAGAAGATGATCCTAATGTAGATAATGTAAAGATTAATATGACTGTTTTTGAATCTTTTACAAGAGGTTATTTATCAGAAGTTAAGGGTATCATTGTTGATGATGAAATCAAAAATTTAGTGTATAGTTTCTTTTTGATGTGTTTTGAAGTTGGTTTAAGATTCTTATCTGACTATATTGATGGAGACAAATATTTTAGATTAACACCAGAAAATAAACAAAAAAGACCACATATTAATCTAGAAAGAGCAAAAAATCAATTAAAACTTGCTCATGAAGTTGAATTAAATTATGTAGAATTAACACAAATTGTTAATAAAATTTTACATGAATTAGGCTATCGTATTACATTAGAAGAAGGAAATAATATATGAAAAATGTGATAATATTAGCAGCAGGAAAAGGGACTAGAATGAAAAGTGAATTACCTAAATGTGCTTGTCCTATTTTAGGTAAACCAATGATTACTTATTTAGTTGATTCTTGTATTGAAGCAGGAATTGATAATATTATTGTTGTTGTTGGATATAAAAGAGAAATCATAAAAGAAGTATTAAAAGACTATCCAAATATTTCTTATGCTTATCAAGAAGAACAACTTGGAACTGGTCATGCTTGTATGGTAACAAAAGAATTACTTTCAAATATTGATGGTTCAACAGTAATTGTTCCAGGTGATATGCCACTTGTAGGAAAAGATAACTTAGTAAATTTATTGAAATATCATGAGGAAAATAATCTTTCAATGACAATTCTTTCTTCAATATTTGAAAATCCATTTAGTTATGGCAGGATTGTTAGAACTAATAATAATGTTACTGCAATAGTTGAAGAAAAAGAGTGTAATGATGAACAAAAACTAATAAAAGAAATTAATACTGGGTTATATGTTGTTGATAATAAAACATTATTTGAAGCTCTTGAATTAATTGATAATAAAAATTCAAAAAATGAATATTATTTAACTGATATTGTTAAAGTAATTAGTAAATCTAAGAAGGTTGATGCGGTAGTAGCTGCTTATGATTATCATTTAACAGGTATTAATGATTTAGATGCTTTAGCGTATGTTGAAGAAAATTTAAAAGACGAAAACTAATTTTCGTCTTTTTTTTACATCTTAAGATATTTAATTTTACAAATTACTATTAAAAATTAGAAAATCATTTTTATTATCCGATTAATTTCACTAAATTTTTCATAATAATGTGATATAATATTTATGTTAATATAGGGGGAAAACTATGGAAAGGGTATATAATCAAGTAAAAAGAATAATTTTCTAATTTTTCTCATATATATTTTGTGAAAAACAATAGGACAAGGTGGTAGTAAAATGAGAAAGGTTACAGCATTTTTTATGGCAATAGTTTTATCGGTTTTTATCGTTCCTGCAGTTATTGCACCGTTTTT
>JAZSIL010000222.1:0-3149 GCA_045533785.1 Bacilli bacterium | reverse complement strand
ATGGATAATAATGAATATATGTTTGCGGTAACTAACGCTATATCTTTAACAATAGATAAAAGATATATATCTAAAGAACTAATTGAAAGGAAGAAATAATATGATTTATAAATATATAGACCATGAACTTGGTGTTGATTTATGGGAATCAAAAGAAGAATTAAAGAAAAGTTTTTATACTGATTTTTATAATTTTATTAAAAATAATAATGGTGAAAGCGATTTAAAACTTCATAATATTAGTAATGCTAGTGACTTTATTAACTTCGCAGACTTTTATGCAGGTGGAAAAAAAGACTGTTATGCGAT
Organism: Bacilli bacterium; assembly: GCA_045533785.1. Taxonomy (GTDB): domain Bacteria; phylum Bacillota_I; class Bacilli_A; order ML615J-28; family CAG-313; genus UBA1737. Next base: position 2,840 of record JAZSIL010000222.1, on the reverse strand, counting down.
TGGATTTGCATTCCACAAATACTTTCTAGAAGCAAGAATGGATGGTAGTCTTCAAAATGAACCTGAGACTACATTTATTGGTTGGTGCGTAAAAAATAATAAATATATTGATTTTATAAACTTTTTAATCACATTCTTTGCATGGTGGAGAAACGATGAAGGATGTACTTGTATGGATCCATACAACTATGCTGATAACTTCTTTGTAGGAAGTTGGGCAGCCCTAGTTGATACATCTAAACTTTTCTACTATACTGCAGAAACTGTACACTTCTGGCAAAGCTATCGCGTAAAATATGCAATTGACAATATCCCAGGAACATTTATGACAGCACTTCCGCAAGTTGGTCTTCCTAAAATTAGAGTTGCAGGATATGAATTCTTAGGTTGGTATAATTCAGAAAATGAAGACGCAGAACCATCAAAAGAAACAGATAGTGTTGCTTATGCACGTCTAAAACGTCATGATTTCTATGACTACTGGGGACGTGAAGAAAAGAACATTAAAAAAGTATATATCAAAGATTGGAAGAAAGTAGACCCAGCATAATATGAATGAAACTATTAATACAATTATTTCAAGAAGAAGTATCAAAGCATATACAGATGAATTAGTAAGTGACTATTTGTTAAATGAAATCACAACAGCTGCAACTTACTCTGCAAGTGGAATGAACAGGCAATCAGCAGTAATGGTTGTTGTAAAAGATAAAGCATTAAGAGATAAATTATCTAAATTAAATGCTTCAATTTTGGGAATAGATAAAGATCCATTTTATAATGCTCCAATTGTAATAGTAGTACTTGCAGACAGTAATGTTAGAACATATATTGAAGATGGTAGCTTAGTAATGGGAAACTTAATGAATGCTGCACATTCTGTAGGAGTATCAAGCTGCTGGATCCATAGAGCTAAAGAAACATTTGAAACCCCTGAAGGAAAAGAAATCTTAAAAGAATGGGGACTACCAGAATCATATAAAGGGATTGGAAACTGTATCTTAGGCTATCCAGTTGATAAATCAGATATCTTACCTAAACCAAGAAAAGAAAATTATGTAATTTATAAATAGGAGGAAAGTATTTATGTTAATTGATGAATTAAAGAAAGCTCAAATGGAAGCTTTAAAAGAAAAAAATACACTTAAAAGAAGTGTACTTCAAATTGTTACTGGTAAAGTAAAACTAGCTGAAATTGAAAAAAGAACTAAAAATGAATCTTTAACAGATGATGATGTATTACTAGTAATAAATAAAGTAATTAAAGAACTTGATGAAGAAATTCTTGCATTTAAAAATGCAAATAGAACAGAAAAAGTAGAAGAATTAACTCTTCAAAGACAAATCTTAGAAGCATATCTTCCTGCACAACTAACGGAAGAAGAAATAAAAGAAATCATCAATTCTTTAGAGGATAAATCAATGCCTAGTATCATGAAGCATTTCAAACAAAACTATCTAGGTAAATGTGATATGAAACTAGTTAATAAACTAGCTAGTGAATATAAATAATAAATTTGTTTGACATAATATTATATACATTGTATAATATTAATGTGGGGCAAAATCTCATACTCTAAGAAAAGTTAAAATTAAATCTTAAAGTATGTATTTAAAACAATTATATTAATTTTAACTCTCTTAGAAATAAGGGAGTTTTTTGCATTTAAAACATATAGTGTAATAAGGAGGTTACTTTTATGAAAAAGATTTTTCTGCTAATTGTATTTACTTTTTTAGTTTTGATTTCTACTAGTTGTAAACAAAATAAAACAATAGTTAAATATCAAGTTAATGGTGGAGATTTATCCCAAACTGAATATGTCTGGGATTTAAAAGATGATTTAGCATTACCAACTCCTACAAAAGAAGATTATGAATTTGTAGGATGGTATAAAGAATCGGATTTTAGTGGCGAAAAACTAGAAGTTTTAAATAAGGATGACTATAAAGACAAAGATGAAATTACTCTTTACGCAAGATACGAAGAAATAGTTAAACAAGCATTAGTTAGATATCAAACTAACGAAGGCATATTATCACAAACTGAATACGTTTGGGATTTAAAAGAAAATTTGATATTACCTATTCCTACAAAAGTAGATTATGAATTTGTAGGATGGTATAAAGAATTAGACTTTAGTGGCGAAGAACTAGAAACTTTAAATAAAAATGATTATAAAGATAAAGATGAAATCATTCTTTACGCAAAATACGAAGAAATAGTTAAACAAGCATTAGTTAGATATCAAACTAATGAAGGCATATTATCACAAACTGAATATGTTTGGGATTTAAAAGATGATTTATCGTTACCAACTCCTACTAAAGAAGATCATAACTTTATAGGTTGGTATAAAGAACCAGACTTTAGTGGTGAGAAGTTAGATGTATTAAGCAAAGATGACTATAAAGATAAAGATGAAATCACTTTATATGCAAAATATGAAGAAATAATTAAACAAGCATTAGTTAAATATCAAGTTAATGATGGTATTCTAGACGAAACAGAATATGAATGGGATTTAAAAGAAGACCTAGTATTATCTATTCCTACAAAAGAATATTATGAATTTGTAGGATGGTATAAAGAATCAGATTTTAGTGGACAAAGATTAGAAACTTTAAATAAAGAAGATTATAACGACAAAGAAGAAATCATTCTTTACGCAAAATATGAATTAGAATCTGCAAAAGAAATTAACAAATTTGGATATGATTTAAATGGAACTACGATTAGTATAAGTATTTATAGTAATAGAGATAATCCATATAGTGATGAATATATATACGAAGACAAAGAATTACGCAAGTTACAAATTGAATATATTGAAAATAAA
>JAZSIL010000174.1:0-6972 GCA_045533785.1 Bacilli bacterium | reverse complement strand
CATTAAATTGATTACCTTTTTAGTTATTTATAAAATTTAGAATTATTCTAATTTTAATATTTTAATTCTAAATGTTTTCTAAATTTTAAAAAAATGAAAATTTTTTCTTAAATATTATACTTGAAAAAAAACGTCAAATTTAGTATAATAAATATACTCTCTATACAGGGTATAAAAATAAAAACAAAAATTTTAATAGGAGGGAAAGAAAATGATCAAAGTAAAAAAACGTGATGGTAGCATTGTTGAATTTGACATCACTAAAATTGAGAATGCAATTGCTAAAGCATTTGAATCTGTAAATAAAAATTATAATAAAGACATTATTGAATTATTAGCACTAAAAGTTACTGCAACATTTAATGATAAAATCGTAGATGATGTAATTTCGGTAGAGGAAATCCAAGATACGGTTGAAATTGTATTAATACAAACAAGCTATGTAGATGTTGCTAAATCATATATCTTATATCGTAAGCAACATGAAAACATTAGAAATATGAGTTCTACCTTCCTTGACTATAAAGATACAATTAACAACTACTTAAAAATTAGTGACTGGCGTGTTAAAGAAAACTCAACAGTAACATATTCAGTAGGTGGATTAATTCTTTCAAACTCTGGTGCTATTACAGCTAACTACTGGTTATCTGAAATTTATGACCAAGAAATTGAAAAAGCACATCGTGATGCAGATATTCATATTCATGACTTATCAATGCTTACAGGTTATTGTGCTGGATGGAGTTTAAAACAATTAATTACTGAAGGACTTGGCGGTGTACCTGGTAAGATTACTTCTAAACCTGCATCTCACCTTTCAACTTTATGTAATCAAATGACAAACTTCTTAGGTATCATGCAAAATGAATGGGCGGGGGCTCAAGCATTTTCATCATTCGATACTTATCTTGCACCATTTGTTAAAGCTGATAATTTAACATATAAAGAAACAAAACAATGTATTCAATCATTTATTTATGGTGTTAATACGCCAAGTAGATGGGGAACTCAAGCTCCATTTACAAATATTACTCTTGACTGGGTAGTTCCAAACGATTTGGCTGAACTAAACGCAATCGTTGGTGGAAAAGAAATGGACTTCAAATATAAAGACTGTGTTAAAGAAATGGCAATGGTTAATAAAGCATTCATCGAAATTATGATCGAAGGTGATGCTAATGGTCGTGGATTCCAATATCCAATTCCAACATATTCAATCACTAAAGATTTTGACTGGTCAGAAACAGAAAATAATAAATTATTATTCGAAATGACTGCAAAATATGGTACTCCATATTTCTCTAACTATATTAATTCAGATATGGAACCAAGTGATGTAAGAAGTATGTGTTGTAGACTTCGTCTTGATTTAAGAGAACTTCGTAAAAAATCTGGTGGTTTCTTTGGTTCAGGTGAATCTACAGGTTCAGTTGGTGTTGTAACACTTAATATGCCAAGACTTGCATATTTAGCAGAAGATGAAGAAGACTTCTATAAACGTTTAGAAAAACTTATGAATATTTCTGCAAGAAGTCTAAAAATCAAAAGAAACATTATTACAAAATTATTAAACTTAGGATTATACCCATATACACAACGTTATTTAGGAACATTCGAAAACCACTTCTCAACAATTGGTCTTGTTGGTATGAATGAAGCTTGTCTAAATGCTAAATGGTTAAGAAAAGATTTAACTACTAAAGAAGGACAAGAATTTACTAAAAATGTTCTTAACTTCATGCGTAACAAATTATCTGATTATCAAGAACTTTATGGTGACTTATATAACTTAGAAGCAACTCCTGCTGAATCTACATCATATCGTCTTGCAAAACATGATAAGAAACGTTACCCTGATATTATTACCGCATCAAAAGAGGATGAAACTCCTTACTATACTAACAGTTCTCATCTACCTGTTAGTTTTACTGAAGATGTCTTTACTGCACTTGACATCCAAGATGAACTTCAAACATTATATACATCAGGAACAGTATTCCATACTTACCTTGGTCAAAGAATGCCTTCATGGCAAGCATGTGCTAATCTTGTTAGAAAGATTGCTGAGAATTATCGTCTTCCTTATTATTCAATTTCTCCAACATATTCAGTATGTTCAGAACATGGATACATTGATGGTGAAGCATTTACTTGTCCAATTTGTGGTAAGAAAACTGAAGTCTATAGTAGAATAACTGGATATTACCGTCCTGTTCAAAACTGGAATGATGGTAAAACTCAAGAATTTAAACATCGTAAAGTTTATAACTTAAGTACTTCAGTATTCACAGAAAAAGAAATTAAAGAAGAAAATACAGAAACTATCAATGTAAGTTTAGACAAAATTCTTCTTTTCACTACTAAAACTTGTCCAAATTGTAAAATGGCTAAAATGCTTTTAGACAAAGCTGGTATTGAATATACAACTATAGATGCAGAAGATAATGTTGATTTAGTAAATAAATATAATATTAAAAAAGCTCCTACTCTACTTGTTCCAAAGATGGGTGGTTATGACGTATTCGAAAACGTAAGCTTTATTAAACAATTTATAGAAAGTAGAAATTAATTATGATTGATATTATCGTAATTGGCGGAGGGGCAGCTGGAATGACAGCTGCTCTTTACGCTAAAAGAAGTGGAAAAACAGTTAAAATATTTGAAAAAGAATCTTTTGGTGGTCAAATTGCTACCTCGCCTAAAGTTGAAAACTTTCCATCCATTAAAGAAATATCTGGTTTAGAACTATCAAATAATATGTTTGAACAAATTATGGATTTAGGTGTTGAATTCGAATGTGAAGATGTATTAGAAATTACAGAGGAAAATAATTGCTTTAAAGTTAAGACAGATTATAATATATATCTTGCTAAATCAGTAATCATTGCAGCAGGGGTAAAACATAGAACAATTAATGTACCACATGAAGAAGAATTAGTAGGAAAAGGTGTATCATACTGCGCTGTATGTGATGGTGCATTCTATAAAGGAAAAGACGTTGCCGTAATTGGTGATGCAAACACTGCACTACAATACACATTAATGCTATCAGATATTTGTAATAAAGTATATTTATGTATGTTATTTGATAAGTTCTTTGCAGATCAAACATTAGTAGATAGATTATATGAAAAGAATAATATTATAATAACAAAAGAAATATCATTAAAAGAATTCTTACATAAGGATGAACTTACTGGTTTAAAATTTGAAAATACAAAAACAAACGAAGAAGTAATATTTAATGTAGATGCATGTTTTGTTGCGATAGGACAAGTACCAAACAATGAAAGATTTAAAAACGTTGTTGATTTAGATGATAAAGGATATATCATTTCAACTGATACATCAACAAAAACAAAAGGTATATATGTAGCAGGTGACTGTAGAACTAAACAAGTACGTCAACTTACAACTGCAGTAGGTGATGGTGCTATTGCTGCTATGAATGCAGTTAATTATATCAATAATCTAAAATAAGAAAAAAGTAGTATACAAATTGTATACTACTTTTTATATTTTATTTAATTTTCTTCAGAATATCCTAAAACAACAGTACAATCAGTAGAATTCCAATAAGGATCCCAAGTTTCAGGGATTTCTGTTCCTTCATAATAAATAGTTAGATTTTCGCACCATTGGAATACACCGTATTCAATAGTAGTTACATTTGAAGAAATTATAATTTCTGTTAAATTTCTACAATCATTAAAAGCATATTCTTCTATTTTTGTCACAGTCAACGGAATTAATATTGCTTTTCCTTGATAATTAGAAAAAGCAGATGCTCCAATTGTTTCTATTGTCGGATTATCCCAAATTATTTCACATTTACAATTTCCAAATGCAGATTCTTCTATACTTGTTACAGTACTAGGAATTGTGATACTTTTTCCATAATAGCCAGCAAAAGTACGAGATTCGATTGTTTCTATTGTTGGATTATTCCAAATTATTTCACATTCACAATATTCAAATGCATATTTTCCTATGCTTGTTACTGTACTAGGAATTGTAATACTTTTAATTGTAGAACATCCTGAAAATGCGTAAGCATTTATTGATGTAAAACCTTCAGGTAATATAACATTTTTTAAACCATATGGACTATTAATTAAATATTGACATTCATTTATAGATAAAGGTAATGTAACCGTTTCTTCATCACCTAAATATGCTAGTAATTTATATTTTTCATCACTATATTCAAACAAAAATTTATCATCAGTAATAATATATTCATTATTTTCTTTAGTTATTACATTTCCATTTTTATCTGTTATTTGAACTGCATTATATGCTACTGAACCATTTTCTGTACTACCAATTGTTAATTCTAAATTTGATTTATTATAAATAAAATACATATTATAACAACCATCGAAAGCACCATCACTAATTTCACGTAATTTTGAAGGTAATTCAATACTATTTAAATTATAACAATCCCTAAACGCATACATTCCAATACTTACTATTCCTTTAGGCAATGTAATTTCTCTTAAGCTTTCACAATTATCAAAAGTAAAATCTGGAATATATAATAAATCATCAGATAAAACTACTTTTTCAAGTGATGTACAATTTGCAAAAACTTTATTACTATATAAAGAATAATTGTTAATGCTTGATATATCAATTACCTTTAAAGCAGTACAATTTTGGAAAACATTAGAACCAATTGTAGTAATTGATTTAGGAAGATTTATCTCTTCTAAACTTGTACAGCCATAAAATGTACCTGGTTGAAGTTCTGTTAATTTAGAATTTTCTTCAAAAACAATTGTTTTTAGATTTTTCATATTGGCAAAACAGCCCCAATACATTTCTTCTAATTCTTTGTTAACAGTTATCTTAGTGATACTTGAACAGCCTGTAAGTATTCCATCTAAACTTTTAATATACGATGGAATTTCAATTTCAGTGATTAGTTCATTATCAATATATAATTCTGCATCATGAGATAATGGAGAGTAATATCCTCCGCCCGCTGACGCTCCTAGAATATCTACATTTAATAAAACAGCTAAACTATGTGCATAAACTTTTTTCAAATTAACGCATCCTATAAAAGATTCGTTTGCAATAGTTTTAAAGTTTTCACCAATATAAAATTCTTTTAGAGAAGTACAGTTTTCAAAAGAGAATTGTCCAATATATTCTAAAGAGTCACTCATTTTTATTTCTTCTATTGCTCCACATTCATAGAATGCATAATCTCCAACATGAGTTAGTGATTCGTTTAAAGTTACACTTTTTAAATTATAAGGTAACATTACTGATTGTATTTCATAATTAGGTGCACCAAAGATATATGCAAAGTGACTATAGCCATATTCTTGATAATCTTTTGATGAACGGCCAATAAATGGAATTGTAATTGATTCAATATTATCACAGAAGTAGAATGCACCAAGACCAATTTCTTCAATTGTTGTAGGAATTAAAACTTCTTTAAGTGTTAAAACTTCATTAAATGCATTAGGAGCAATTTTTGTAATAAAAGTGTTTTTATATAGTGATGGTATTTCTACATATTCATCAGTTCCGTAATAACCAGTAATAGTATAAAAACCAGTTTCTTGATCAATTTCATATGTCCAAGGAAGAACATTTATTTCTACATAAATATCTTCTTTATTTATACCATATTCGATATATGCATCTTCATCAACTAAAGTTGCATATATTTTTTGTATACCTACTTGATTTTCTCTAAATGCAGTTAAATCCCATGTAATTTCATGTGTATATACTTGTTCATCTAGTGTTATTGATACTGCATTTGGTAAATCTAAATCTGTCGCTTTAGCGTCATACTCAACTTCATATTCCATCTTTAATTGACTAGATACATTAGATATATCTTTATAAATTGCAGTATATTCATTTTTATCTGTTACTGTGATTTCAAATTCTTTATCATAACTAACAATTATACCATTTTGATCTAACCAATGAGAGAATTTTTGACCAGGTTTAGATAATGGTTTGATTACTACTTTTTCATTTAATTGATATCTTCCGTGCTTAAATCCATCAGGAAAAATTCCTTCTTTTACTGTAATTTTATAATAAGTCGCATCAGCTTTCTTATTAGTATTATAATCAAAATTATCTTGAGCTGCACCACCATATTGTAGTAATGTATTCAATAATCTTTGTTGATGTGGATTTAGTGTTGCTTCTTCTTTCATTTTATAAACATATTCAAGAACACTAAATTTAACTACTTCAGAGTAATATTCTTTCCCATCGATGTTAACATATGCTCTAGCAATTAAATCATCTGTCATATGTTTTGCAGCAAGTCCTTCAGAATAGAAAACTAAACATTGCTTACCATTAATGTTTGTTTTACCTTTTTGTGTACCAACACCATCTTCAGTACCTTTTAAATATGTACTTTGTGGACTATTCCAAAATAGCATTTCAACAGTATATTTGTTGTACTCAAAACCTTCATATGAAACAGCATATAAAATATATATACTATCGCTATATGATACATTGTTTTTTAGAATTTCTAGACTAGTTGTTGTGTTGGCTTCTTCAGCTTTTACTTGTTCTTTACTTGTAAACAAATGTAAAGTTATAAAAGTCATAGCAAATACTAGTATAAAAATTGCACTTAATTTTAAAACTAATTTTTTCATTTTTTTCTTCCTTTCTTTTTAATTTTTTTAAACCCATCCATCACCATCAACGTTATCATCATTCCACTCATCGTTATTTATGTCATTACTTGGACCACTTAAATTAACTTTTTTGTCAAATTCGATAATTTCAATTGTTGGAATTTCAAATTCTTTTTTCACTGTTACCTCCTTTCATAAAGGTACACTTTTATAACTAATTAAAAAAATTAAATTATTAATAAAAAAAGGCTATATTTATTGAAAAATAAAGAATTTTTTGTTAAAATAAAGATACAAATAAAGGTGTTATAAAGGTGTACCTTTATATACT